>JAKUTA010000060.1 GCA_022447885.1 Candidatus Poseidoniales archaeon
GAGGTGATGGCGCATCGCTTCGAGTTCACTGACATCTTCAACAAGCAGAATCCGGAGGCGTACAACATCTGCGGCTACCGCTGGGGAGAGGTCGTACCCGACGAGTGGCTGGTGTTCGGTGCCCACTTCGACGTCGCTCCCCCCGCCAACTCCGCGCTGCCGTTCGTCGACCCGCACATCACCGGCACCCGCACCTACGGCACCCGCGTCGGGGCCTACGACAACACCGCGGGGACGAGCATGGTGCTCGAGACGGCGAAGGCGATGTCCGAGTTCAAGTCACGGCGCACGATGGTGTTCTGCCTGTGGTCAGGTGAGGAAGGAGGAAAGCGTGGGTCGGATTACTGGACGGAATACTGGGTCGCCGAGGACAATCCGCAGGTCACGGTGACCAACTACGTCAACCTCGACATGGCCGGGGTCAACTGGCCCGGGGGAGGAGGTGCACCACACGGTGACCCTGACCCGCAGCCGTCGGAGGGTGGCTATCCGAAGGACGAGGAGGTGTGGCCGATGCGCGTCTACATCGGTCCGACCGCCTCGCATGAGAACAACAGCCAGCCGGGCATGGTGGGGTTGTCGGAATGGATCGGGGCGGACGCGCTCGGTCTGGAGGAACAGCTCGGGAGTCTGGTAGGTGCCGGATTCGATGAGAGCACCTGGAAGTACGACGCTTGGGTGGAAGGTGGGCGCAAGGAGATGATCGTCTACGAAGACACGACTGCCAGGTCCGACCACGCTGCCTTCCAAGAGAACCTCGGAACCGTGACCTTGGGATTCGGTGGCTTGGTGGATGGTTACTGGTGCTACCACCAGACATGTGACACGCTCGCCGAGATGGAGGCGTGGATGGACACCAGCAACAAGGACTACGGGGAGGACAACACCGGTGTGACGAACCTCGTCAACTCACTCGACCTGATCACCTGGTGGGCGATCTACTCGTTCTTCCATCTCGATGAGCAGCCGATTCTCAACACGCTCGGATGACCTGCTCAGATGCCGGCGATGGCGTACACCCAGCCCATCTGGATGTCACTGAAGAGCAATGCGTAGACTGCGAAGGCGAAAATGGCGATGGTCACCCAGAAAACGGGCTCGGACCAGTTCTTGATCTTGCGACCGTCCAGCGGCCCGAACGGAAGCATGTTGAACGCCCCGAGGATGGTGTTCGCCGCCAGCCAGTAGAAGACGACCATTTCAACCAGACCACCTCCGCCGAACACCCCGAGCAGCACTCCACCCGCTGCGATGCCGAACAACAGCAGGGTGAGGTTCACCAGCGGACCAGCGATGGCGATGTGACCGTTCTGTTTACGGCTGACGCTGCCCGCCACCATCACGGCGCCCGGAGCCATGAACACGATTCCGAGCAGCAGTGCCAGGAACACCCCGAAGCGCAATCCGGCCGGGTCGGCGCGGAACTCCGCCCAGCAACCGTAGTACTTGGCGGCGAACTTGTGACCTAGTTCATGGATGACGAAGGCGGGGGCGAACGCCACGAACATCACGGGCGCGAGGAACACCATGTACAGCAGCGCGGGGCCGAGACCCACCGACATGATCCCGCGCACACCACCTACCTGCATCAACGCCAGCGCGAGGGTGAATGCTCCCGTGGCCAGGACCAGATCCTTCAACTCCCGTTGAGAGAAGTGAAAGAAACTGCCACGGTGGTGCTCGACACGGTAGGCGTCACCGAAGTCCATGAAACCGCGCAGGAACGGCTGGAACTGCTGGTTAGGATCGGTTTGCACGACCACGCGCACGTGAGCGGGTGCGTGACTTGGAGGAGCCCGTCTCGTGCTCTGCACCCGCTCGAACGGATCATCCTCCAGACGTGATGCCCGTGGGTCCCGCGCCATGTTCCTCCTCTGCCCGCTGACTGGCACCCTCCTTAGATGCTCGCAGGGCGGGAGCATTGATGAGTGGCGGGCGCGGGGTCGCTCGCTGATGTCCGGTGTGCGCAGGGCGATGCAGGAGATGGGGTTGGCGATCTGCTGCCTCGTGTGTGACGCGCCCGACGATACCAGTTCTCCTCGCTGCCGCACCTGCATCGGGAACCATAGGGACGCGCGCGACCGCCTCCAGCAGTTTCCTGATGAGCGCTTGGCGTCGCAGTGGGCGCGCGAACTGTTTCAGATGAACGCGCGGCCGAACGCCTACGAACACGATTCCAACCACGGCGTCTGGATGCGGACCTACGCGCGACTGCTCGCCGGACCTCCTGAACTGCATCGGAAGATCACCCAGGCCGATGTCGAGGCAGCATTCGCCGCTTCCCGCGCTGAGCGGGATGTGAATCCCCTGCGGGACATCGCCAACCAGAGCCCATGGAAGGATGCGCCGCCCAGCGATGAAGAAGTGCGGAGATTCGAGAAACAACTCCCTACTGATGTCGAGTACTCAAGAGGAAGACCAACTATTCCCAGCAAGGTGATCCCCGAAGTGGACCGCTCATCTCGCTCTGGAGAGGACCATGAGTTGGCCGACCGTGTGCTCGGTGCGGCAGCCGCTCAGACGGCCCCGAGCGACCTGCGCGACCTGACTCCAGAACTGACCGCTGGCGAACGCAGGCTCACCCGGCGTCTCTGGAAGGATCTGGTCGACGAGATCGATGCCTTGATTGAAGAGTGAGTTGGTAATTGGAAAGTGTGTTTCTCCAATTGAATGTTCAGAGGTTGTTCCTAGCGTATCCCACACCGTTGTGGAAGATGGCCATCCCCTCACCCTCCCAGTCAGATTGGTCGCCTTCTCGGGTCCAGGTCGCACCCAGCCACTTGGTGAAGTTCGCCTCAGGATGAGGCATCAATCCGAACACCAGCCCTGTCGGGTCGCACACACCAGCGATGTTGCGCATGCTGGCGTTGGGGCAGAGTGGGTAGGGTACCGGCTCATCGGCAGCGCTTGGATACCTGGTCGAGGGATCCACGTAGCGGCAGACGACCTGTTGCTGCTCGAAGTAACGCTGCAGCAGCTCCGCGTCCGGCACGACGAACTTCCCCTCCCCATGGCGCACCGGCACGCGCATCCGCTCCAAGCCATCGGTCCACACGCACGGGCTGGCGTCGTTGAACTCGAGCGTGACCCAGCGATCCTCGTAATGCCCGGAATCATTCAGCGTCAGGGACGCTGTCTGCGACAGGCTCACCTCCTCGTCACCGGGGAGCAGCCCCATCTTCACCAGCACCTGGAAGCCGTTGCAGATGCCGATGACCGGTTTCCCGGATCTCACGAAGTCACACACCTGCTCACGGATGGCGAAGCGCAGACGGTTGCCTAGAAGGCGGCCACTGCCGAGGTGATCGCCGAACGAGAAGCCGCCGGGAACCGCCAGGATGTGGAAATCCTCCAGGGAATCGGCGCCCGACACCAGTTGATTGACGTGCACCCGTTGCGCCTCTGCGCCAGCCATCTCGAACACGGCCATCGTCTCGACATCGCAGTTGATGCCGAAGCCGGTGAGCACTGCTGCTCTCGGGGTGTCGACCATCACGGCGCACCCCCGTCGAGAGTTGCCTTCCATCCATCGCGCAGGGTGGCGAGATCGGCCCTGAGCAGGTTCTCTCCACCGTTGACGAACACGATCTCGTCGCCTTCGCCGACCTTGCCGAGATGGTGACACGCGTGACCGGCCATGGCCGCCTCGAAGGCTTCGCTGTCATCTGGTGCGACACTCACGAGGATGCGTCCAAGGCTCTCCCCGAACAGCGCACCCCAGTCATCCAGCCCCTCGTCATCCGCGAACAGGCGTTCGATGTCGACGGTGCATCCGGAATCAACGCCGAAGCATGACTCTGCGAGCGCGGTGGCGAGACCTCCATCACTGCAGTCATGGGCGCTGGCGACCAGTCTGGTGGACATCGCGGCTGATAGTGCCCGGTAGAGCCCTATGTTACGCTCAGCATCGATGCTCGGGACCTGTCCGCCTATGCCGCCGCCGTGGGATTCGCTGAGCATGCAGGCGAGTTCGCTCGCCCCCAGTTCCTGATGCGTCTCACCGAGCAGGTAGATGGCATCGCCAGCCTGCTTGAAGTCACTCGAGACCGCTTTACGCACGTCACGGTGATTGCCGATGAGGCTGTAGAGCAGAGTGGGCGGAACGCTGATCTTCTCTCCATCGAAGGTGACGTCGTTCTTCATCGAGTCCTTGCCGGAGATGCATGGCAGTCGGTAGGCGCGGCACACATCCTCCAGCGCCCGATTGGCGCGCACCAGTTGCGCCAGTTTGTACTTCCCATCAGGGGTTTTCTCGCTGACGATGGCGTCGGGCCAGCAGAAGTTGTCCAGACCGGCGATCATGTCGAGGTCGACGCCGACGCACACCGCGTTGCGCACCGCCTCATCGACGCTCGCCGCCACCATCGCATAGGTGTCGATGTCCGAATAGCGTGGCGTGATGCCGCACGATATGACCGCACCTCTCGTGTCACCATGCAGTGGGGCGATGACCGCAGCATCTCCGGGCGCGTCGTGGTTGACGCCGCAGAACGGTTTGATGACCGTCTGACCGATGACCTCGTGGTCGTAGGAGCGCACCCACCACTCCTTGCTCGCCACATTGGGGCGCGCCATCAGGCTCGCCAGCACATCACCCATTCCCTCGGCATCCACGTCAGGGAAGTTCGGGGACTCGTGTTCAGGCGGAACCCACTCACTCACCAGTTCCAGTTGTGGCAGCCCGTCGTGCAGGAACTCTATGGGGAGCAATGCCACCACCGTGTCCCCGTAGCGGACCTCGAAGTTGCCGCTGTCGGTGAACTCGCCGATCGCCGTCGCCTCCACCTCATGCAACTCTGCAAGCGTTTCGAATTCAGCGCAGTCCTCCGGTTTCACGCCGATGGTCATGCGCTCCTGCGATTCGGACACCAATATCTCCCAGGGGGAGAGACCCGCCTGCTTCAACGGCACGACAGACAGGTCGATGGTCGCCCCGCCAGTCAGTTCGGCCAACTCCCCGACGCTGCTCGAAAGCCCTCCCGCGCCGTTGTCCGTGGTCACCTGCACGATTCCCGCGTCGCGCGCTTCGACGAGCATGTCGACCATCTTCTTCTGTGTGATCGGGTCACCTATCTGCACGGCTGAGGACGGGCTGTCCTCGGTCAGCTCGATGCTGCTGAAGGTCGCCCCGTGGATCCCATCGCTACCCACCTTGCCGCCGGTCATGTAGATCACATCACCCGGGCTGGGCGTCTTCACGTGGCTCTCTCGCCCGTCAGCCAGACGACGGGGCATGATGCCGACGGTGCCGCAGTATACCAGTGGCTTGCCGAGATAACGCTCGTCGAACACCATCGCTCCGTTGACCGTCGGTATGCCCGATTCGTTGCCACCCGCGCGCACTCCCGCGTGCACCCCGCGCATCACCCGGGATGGGTGGAACAATCCCTTGGGAATGTGGCCACTCCAGTCCGGTGGACCGAAGCAGAAGACATCGGTGTTGGCGATCGGGCGAGCACCCAGACCTGTGCCGAGGATGTCACGGTTGACGCCGACGATGCCGGTCATGGCGCCGCCGTAGGGGTCGAGAGCGCTCGGTGAGTTGTGCGTCTCCACCTTCATGCACAGGCTCCAGTCGTCATTCCAGGCGATGACTCCGGAGTTGTCGTGGAACACGCTGAGCAGCCAGTCGACCTCTTCGGCGATGTCGAGGGTGGGCTGCACGATGTGTGTCTTGAACAGCGAATCAATCGTCGAATCCTCGCCGGTCTCCGTATCCTTGTGGTGGATCAGTGCTGCGAACGTCTTGTGCTTGCAGTGCTCCGACCAGGTCTGCGCCAGGCACTCCAGTTCCACATCCGTGGGGGCCTCAGGCGGCAAGCCTTGTTCCTCTCTCAGGGCTCGCACCCCAAGGTCGCGATATTGCGCTTGGATGGCTTGCATCTCAGCGAGGTTGAGAGCCAGCAGACCCGTCTCGCTGATGCGTTCCAACTCGGCGTCGGATACCTCGAGGTCGACGACCGCCGGTTCCTCGAACTGGATTGGGGGGCGGTCCGGGAACGGCAGTTCCGGCCAGATGGCGGAGCGGCAATGGATCCTGGTGGCGATCGCCGCCCGCTCGATCATCGGGTTGTGCAACTGATCAGCCAGCCACTTCTCCTCTACATCTTCGGGAACCCCCCAGAACAGGTAGGTCATCGTGGTGGCCACATCACCGGCTGCGCCAGCATCCGGGTAGAGAGTGGTCAGCCCACCGAGGGCAGCCTGGGCAGGATTGTCGGTGACGCCGGGCTTGAAGCCGATCTGGATCGCGATCTCAGGCGGTGGGGCGAACATGACGTCATCATCGAGCAGGCTCTGGTTGGCAACGCCATGTTCGATGACCGGGTCCGTGAACAAGTCGCGGAGAGAATCGAACAACTGGGCGCCGGTGAGCGGAGCGCGCACCATGTATCCAGTGATGCTACGCACACTCTCTATCTCTACGCCGTGGTCGTATGCAAGCTGTCGACGCACGCCCTCGCCGCGGGTGTCCTGCAGACCGGGCAGCACCCGTGGGGTCACCTCGATGCGGTGGACCGGTGCGGCGCCCATCCGAATCCTCGCAGCGAACGCCGATGGCGGACGCCCTTCAATGAAGCGGCTGGGGCCGTAGGCACCAGCCAGACAAAGTTCGGTGTTGGTCTCTAGATGTTGGTGATGGTCTCCGTCAGAAGCCCATGCCACCCATGCCGCCCATACCACCCATGTCGGGCATCCCGCCACCCGAATCCTTGTGCTCGGGGTCATCAGCGATGAGCGTCTCTGTGGTGAGCACAAGCCCGGCGATCGACCCAGCCGCCTGCAGGGCGTTGCGGGTCACCTTCACCGGGTCGATGATGCCCGCCTCGAGCATGTCGACGTAGTCGTTGGTGCGGGCGTTGAACCCGAAGTTGGGGTCGTCGCTGGCGAGCACAGTGGTGACCACCTCGGCGCCATCTACCCCGGCGTTCTCAGCTATCTGAGTCAAGGGCGCTGACAGCGCGTC
>JAKUTA010000061.1 GCA_022447885.1 Candidatus Poseidoniales archaeon
GCGCATCGCTGACACTCATGCCTGCCAGGGGCCCTGCCACTGCCGTCAGGTTGCCGTCGAGGTCGATCGAATGATGCGGATCGAGACCAAATTCGCGGAAGATAACGACGTCATTCTGGTCGCCGAACGAGCACGCCATCAGGATGCCGCTTCCGAAGTCCATCTTGACCGAGGCATGGGTGCGCACCTCGACCGAGGTTTCGCGGCCGGTCACCCCAAGGGGTATGGCGAGACGTTTGCCGATGAGGTCTCGGTGGCGCTCGTCGTCGGGATGGACGATCACCACGCCCACAGCGCAGATCAGTTCCGGGCGCGTGGTGGAGATGATCACGGTCTCGCCGCTCGGCTCACCCTGCTCGTCGAGCACGTCCCATTCCACATCGACGAGCAGGGTCTTGCGCTGCAGGCGCTCGACCTCGGCCTCGGCGATGGTTGTGCCTTCGACAGGGTCGTAGATGTTCGGCCGCAGGTCCTCGACGATATCTCCTCGCTTGAACAGGTCGATGAAGATCGCCTGGGTGACAGCCCGGTATTCAGGGGAGTCGGTGAGGTATTCGCGGGCGAAGTCGCATGACAGGCCGACGCGGCGGGCGGTGTCGCGCATCGCCTGGGTGTACTCCTCGATCGTCTCGGCGCACAAGTCGAGGAACTCGGCGCGGTCGAACGTCTTCATCTTGCGTTCCAGCTTACGCTCGACGGTGAATTCGATGTTGATGCCGTTGCGGTCGACCCCCCATGGGAAGTAGACCTCCTTTCCGAGCAGCCGCTGGCTACGGGCGATGACATCGATCATGCTGTACTGCGCCACGGCGCCGATGTGCCACGTCCCCGAAGGGTAGGGAGGGGGTGTGTCGATGACGAACAGTTCGTCTTCTGAGTCAGGGTTGAATCCGTAACGAGCGGAATACTCGTCCGCATCAGCGTAATGCTCCTCCTGGATCCGCTTCTCCAAGTCGATGGACCAGCGCTTCTCCGGGATGCGAGGTTGCGACATCCAGGTACCACCAGTTGCCCCGTCACACGTCAACAGTGAGGGTCGTCCAGTCGTGCGCCCACGGTTCGCGTTCAAGAGGCTTCGCCCCGACTCACCGAGGGGAATGGCCGAATCCTGACATCACTGGAACCACGGGATGAGGGATTAAAGACGGGACGGGCTGCACAGCCCTCTTGAGGGCTGTCGTGACAGAGGATGAACAAGGCAAACCCGATCCGCCCAGCGCGGGAGAACGGTTGGCTGAAGGCATCACCGCCGTGCGCGGTGTGGTGCGGACTCGCATCGAGGATTTCGACTCCGATGCAGCGGTCGACGCGCTGCTCGCCGCGCCGGAGCGCATCCGCCGCGAACTGCGACACATGACCATGTTCGGCACGCTCACCCGCTTCCCCGCGGCGACGGTCGCCATCTTCATCCTGATCACCCTGTTCTTCATGTTCCATTCAGGAATCCTCGACAAGTGGACCGGGCAATCGTCGATGAACGTGAACGGCGATCTGGAGGTCTACCTGCCCCAGGGCAGCGAGGTTGCGGACAACATCGCCCTCATCGAGGAGGACTGGACGACCAACGTGATGATCATCTACGTCGAGTCGGAGAACCAAGCGGTCACGAACGTCGAGTTGTTACGCCAGCTCGACGCCATCGAAGGCGCCCTCAATCGCCACGTGTCGGACGGTGGCGATGAGGACGGCATCATCTACGTCCTGTCGATCTCGACCGTCGTCAAGGAGATCAACTCGTCCGGTCCGCGGGTGGCCAAGGCGTTCATCTCGAACTCCGGTTCAGCCATCGGTGGCGATGCTGTCGCCGATCAGTTGAACCAGCAGATCGATGACTACTCTGACCAGTTGGGCGGTTACAGCATCCCCGACAACCAAGAGCGGGTAAATCGCATCATCGGTGAATTGCCGGACAACGCCCGCGACAAACTCTACCGGGATGTGGGAAGGGACACCAACGGTGACGGTGTGAACGACGAAGAAACGGTGGGATTCCCCAACCGGGCTGTGATCATCGTGGGAGTGGTGGACACCGGGTTCCACGCCAGCGAGATCCCCGACGCCTGCAAGACAGGGGGCCAGCGTGAGGTCGAGGCGTACACGGACATCATCGTCTACACCGAATGCTGGATCGAGCAGATAGCTGGTGAGAACAGGTGGAACGAACAGTTCAGCGACTGCCTGGACAGGGCGGACGACAACGCAACAGCCTGCCTCGGCATCGAGATGACGCTCACCGGACCGGTGCCGATCACCAACTCGGTGACCAAGTACTCGTTCGTTCTCTTCTGGCAGATCTTCCCCGCCGCAGTGGCCGCGGTGGCGCTGGGTCTGTTCCTGTTCCATTCAGACATCATCCAGACGGGTCGGATCCGTCCGGTGCAGGGCGTGAAGGTGGTCATCATCGCTGGACTGCCGACCCTCTGCTCCGTATGGTGGACGCTCGGCATCATAGGTTTCCTCGATTATGAGGTGACGATGACCGTGATCATCGTCGGGCCCATCCTGCTCGCACTCGGTGTTTCGTACGGGCTGCACATCACCAACCGCTACGCCGAGGAGGAAGGCACCCCGGAGGAGAAGATGGCGGTGGCGCTGCAGTCGACCGGCAGGGCGGTGATGCTCTCGGCTGTCACGACCATCATCGGCTTCATCTCGCTGGTCGGCACACCGATGAAACCGATCCAGACCGTTGGCATCTCTCTCGCCGGGGGCATCGTCGTGGTCTACTTCCTGACGATGGTGATGGTGCCCAACCTCACGATGCTGCTCGATCTCAAGAAACCCAGCCATCCGCCGCCCAAGGCGTTCGAGCACATCGTGGCTTTCCCGATCAGATGGAACAAACTGGTCGTCGTGGTGTTCGCCGTGCTGCTGCTCGCCTCAGCGACCTGGGCGCGTTCGCAAGTCGAGGAGAACATCGACCTGCTCGAGATGGCACCCGAAGGACAGCCGCCGATCATCAAGATGAAGCAGTACAGCAAGGAGTTCGAAGCCGGCCAGATCGGCATGCTGCTCATCGAGGGCAACATCAGCGGCGACACGCAGGACACCGATGTGCACAACGACGACCCGTTCGAGAAATTGAAGGGGATCGAGCAACTGGAGAACAACACCGACCGTGTTGGGCAGACGACCGCCGTGAGCGTCGTCTTCCTGATGAAATCGGTCGGCGTTTCCGTGAACGTGACGGGTACGACGATCCTGCCTTTCTGTGCCGCTATGCCGGAAAGCGCCCCAAAGGAGGTGTGTGAGGTGATCTTCGACCGCGAGGAGGAGCAGAACGCGACCTTCTGGAGAGTGCTCACGACCTTCGACACCGACGACCCGGCCAACCGTGAGGTGCAGATATTCCTGCTCGACGTGTTCTACGCAAGCCTCACCAACGAGACCCGGCAACTGTTCATCTCCTCTGATTTCCAACGCAGCCTCATCTACATCGACATGCCGTTCATGAACGTCAAGGACACGCAGGTGGCCGTCGACGAGGTGAACATCCATTCACAGGGCAACTACGATGGGGGAATCAAGTCGACCAAACTCATCGGCGTGGCCGCGGTCACCATCGCGGTCAACGAATTGATCGTCGCCTCTCAATGGTCCTCGCTCGGGTTCGCGATCCTCGCTACACTGCTCACCCTCGGATTCGTCTTCCGCGACCCCCGGTTCGCCATCCTGACCACCCTGCCGGTCATCTTCACCGTGGGAATGCAGTGGATGGTGATGGTCTGGCAGGACGTGACGCTGTCGCTGGTGACGGTCATGATCGGGTCCATCCTCGTCGGAGTGGGCATCGACTTCAGCATCCACATCGCCAATCGCGTACGCGAGCTCGGGGGCTCGCTCGAAGCGATCCACGTCTCCTGTACCAGCACCGGGATGTCGCTGGTGGAGGCGGTGGTGGTGACCTGTCTCGGGTTGTTCACCGCTTACTTCATCCCGATTCCCGCCCTCAAGCCGTTCATCACGGTCATCATCATCCTGCTGCTGGTGGCGGCCGCCTCAGCATTGCTGCTGTTACCAGCGATCTTCGCGACGATGGTGAAGAGCGGCGTCGGCCTCTCCGGAGGGGCCTCGGCGCTGATGCGCAGCGCGCGGCTCGAGGAGGCTGTGACGGCGGACCCACTCGACATGGTGCCCGAGGCGACCGTGCGCGGCTGGAACGACCCCGACGCCTGGTAGACGCAAGTGCCATACCACTCCGGCATGTGGAACGCGTCGATGGCCCGGAGGCACTGGCTGATGAAGAGCGAGCCCGATGCCTACTCGTGGGAGCAACTGCTCGCCGACGGTTCGACCCATTGGGATGGTGTGCGAAACTATCAGGCTCGCAACCTCATGCGAGACGATATGAAGGAGGGGGATCTCGTGCTCTTCTACCACTCCAACTGCAAACCACCACACGTCGCAGGTGTAGCGCAGGTATGTAAGGAAGGATATCCTGACTTCTCTGCATGGGATGTGGATTCGAATTATTACGACCCCAAGACGGACTCCGAAGAACCCACTTGGATGATGGTTGACATCGAGCCGGTCGCCACGCTCTCCACGACGGTTGAACTGCCTGACATGCGCGCCAATCCCGCCCTCGAGGGGATGGCTCTGCTGCAGCGGTTCCAACGACTGTCGGTGCAGCCTGTCGGCGAGGAGCACTTCGCTGAGGTCTGTCGCATGGGCGGACTCGATACGGCGACAATCTGACAACCTGCGCGCGCCACGGAGAGATGGGGAGAGCAGCCATGGTCCGACGACTTCCGGTATCCCCGCGGGCAGCGTGCATCGAATACGCCATCCGCGACGTGGTGGTTCCGGCGACCGCGCTCGAGCGACAGGGCCATGAGATCCTCAAGCTGAACATCGGGGATCCGCTCGCCTACCCCGGGCTGCCCACGCCGATGCATATGGTGGAAGCGTTCCAGCAGGCACTCGCGGACCAGCGCAACGGCTACTCACCCTCCTACGGCCTTGATGAGACACGTGAGGCGATCGCCGCCGACGAGACCCGCAAGGGCTGGCACTGCACACGCGACGACGTCTATGTGACCACGGGGGTGTCCGAGGCGCTGCAGATCATCTTCGCCGCGTTCCTGAATGATGGCGAGAAGCTGCTCACCCCCGGTCCGCACTACCCACCGTACATGGCCTACCCGCAACTTTTCGGTGGCCAGACCATCGAGTACCGCCTGCGCCAGGACTCCGACTGGAGCATCGACTTCGACGATGTCGAGGCGAAGATGGACGACTCGGTCAGGCTGCTGGTGCTCATCAATCCGAACAACCCGACCGGGAACGTCGCTGGTCCCGAGGAGGTCGACCGGCTGCTGGACATCGCCTCCCGCTGGCCGCTGTGCACGATATTGGCCGACGAGATCTACGACGGTCTCGACTTCACCGGCCGGCACGTCTCCTGCGCGTCGAGATCCGATGGTGTTCCGGTCATCACCCTCAACGGGGTGTCGAAGAACTACTACGCGCCCGGATGGCGGGTCGGCTACATGGCATGGCACGACCCTGATGGAAGGATGGTCGATGTGCGAGATGGAGCCGAGCGGCTGCTGCGCAGCCGTCTGTGCGCCTCGACCCCCGCACAACTCGGATACCTCGCAGGGCTTACCTCGGACAACAACTGGATGGACGCCTATCGCGACGGATTGCTCCGGCGGCGAGACCTGTGCGTCGAGCGCATCGGAGGGATCGAAGGGATCGAGGTGGAGGCGCCCGGCGGATCTTTCTACATGTTCGTGAGACTGACCGATCCCCACTGGGCGGCAGATGACAAGAAGTTCGTACTCGATCTGCTGCACGAAGAGCATGTTCTGTTGGTGCACGGCTCTGGATTCTCACCGGAGTACGGCAGCGGACACTTCCGGCTGGTGTTCCTTCCTGACACCGATGTGCTCAACGAGGCGTTCGACCGCATCGACCGCTTCCTGCAGCACCATCGCGGCTGAGGCCGCTCTCTCGCACGCGAGGGTGCGGCGAGCAGGTGTGCACGTCGCCATCGGCGACGTGTGCAGCCGAAATGGATTAGTGAGGGGGTTGTCGAGATGACAGTGGAGAGGGAGCCATGCGAACTGGGCGAGTCGGCAGGAAAAGCGCCGCGTGCGTCCTGTTCGGGATCCTGCTCGTCCCAGTCGTCGGGGCGGAGGCGACCATCGTCAGCGCCGACGTGTTCGACCCGGTACTGTTGCTCCCGCTGCTCATCGCCGTGGTCAGCGCGCTCGCTCTCTGGAGATTGCTGCTGCCGCTGTCACTCTCCAATCTGCAGGTCGCCTTCGAGGTCGACGACGACCTCTACGAGGTGCACCGCCTGACCAGGAGCAGGGAGGATGTGTTCGACCTGCTCCGCGCCCCCGGAGTCAGCGTGGGGACGATCGCCTACCTGCTGTCGATGGCGGGCATCATGCTCATCGTCGCCGAACTGCTGCTCCGCCCGGAGACGTTCTACGAGCCGGTCATCTACATGATGGCGCTCCTGGTCGGATTCCCGATCCTCATCTCCCCATTCGTCACCCTCTACGCGCAACTCGGACGAGGCAAGAGCGAACGCGTACGAGAGGGATTCGCTGTCCGCATGTACGGTGGCATCACGACCTTCGTCGTGCTGGTCCTGTTGACCGCGATCGTGCTGTTCATCGGTTTGAAACAATCAGGCGGAGACCTGGCCCGCGACGGCACGATCATCTTCGGCGATGAGGCGACATTCGTCCGTTGGGGTGGTTATGCGCTGCTCACATTCATGTCCCCCACCATCTTTGCTTACGGCCGTATCATGGGGGCGTCCTGGAACACGCTGCTGCTCAACAAATGGCGTACGGTTCGAGGGCAACTCACACCGATGGATCCAGACCCACCCGGATTCACCAAGCGACTCGTATCGATGATCATCGTCATCTTCCTGGCGACCATGCCCTTCGTCGCCATCAACGGCATCAT
>JAKUTA010000062.1 GCA_022447885.1 Candidatus Poseidoniales archaeon
GCCGACCTTGTTGCACTTGCAACAACTCCCGTGTGCGTTGTAGCAAGTGGAGCAAAATCAATTCTCGACCTTCATGCAACGGTCGAGTCTCTTGAAACTGTTGGAGTTCCAACCCTTGGACTGGGAAACGACTGTTTTCCACCATTCATTGAAAAAATGTCTGAACATGACCCCTCTGTATTCTGCGTCGAAACACCACAAGAAGTTGCAGATATTTGCACTATGCACTGGAATACGCTAGGGATGAAATCAGCCGTTCTCACAACGGTTCCTGTCCCTGAACTTGTAGTTGTCGGTCGATCACCGATGGCGCAGACCCTCTGGCTGTTGGCCAGTGACCTGGGTTTGAGTACCGATCTCATCGATGGACCCGACTTCTCGAGCGATGCAGTTTCTTCTCGTTCTCTCGTGGTGGTTGCAACCCAGGGCCACGGCGACGAGGACGTGATCGAAAGTGCCCTGTCGTCCACTCCCGCCTACCTCGGAGTGGTTGGATCGGCGCGGCGCGGCGAGGCTCTCCTGGGTTACCTTTCGGACCGCGATGTACCGCAGGAACAGCTCGGATCGATAAGGGTGCCTGCTGGCCTCGATCTCGGCCGAATCAGCCACCGAGAGGTCGCTGTCGCTGTGCTGGCTGAACTCGTCAAGCTTCGCCCGACCCTCAAGCCCGTACCAACAAGGGCACACCCGGCCGCGTCAACTGTTGAAGTGGTTGATCCCGTCTGTGGTATGACCGTCAACGCCGACAATAGGAGCCACCCCCTCGAGGTCGACGGCGAGACCCACTACTTTTGCTGTCTCGACTGCCGTTCTCGTTATGAGAGTGAGGTCGCCAAGACTCATCTCTTAGGGGGTGCGACATGTTGATCAAAAACAGTTTCGAGGCTGGCCAGCCGATTGACGACGTATGGGCGTTCTTCGGAGACATCCCACGTGTTGCCGCCTGCCTTCCTGGTGCCGATCTGACCGACGAGATCGGTGACGATCAGTACCAGGGGACAGTCGCCATCCGACTGGGCCCCGTCAAGCTCGAGTTTGACGGAGAGGCCGAAGTAACAGAACGGGACGATGCAAACAAGACAATCGCCGTGGACGCATCGGGAGCCGACAAGAGAGGCAGAGGCCAGGCAGCGTTAAAACTCAACGTCGTCCTCTCTCCATCATCTCTGGGAACCAACATCGATATTTCCCTCGATCTGCAGTTGGCCGGCGCAGCCGCACAGTACGGGCGCGGAATGGTCGCCGACGTGACCTCCGTCCTACTCAACGACTTCGCCACGAACATGCAGAACCACCTGGACGCTGTAGAGAGTGGCCTCGACCCTGACCAGGTCGCCGCAGCAAAGCCCGCGAGTGGCGTTGTGATCGGGATACGTGCGCTACGCATGGCCCTGGTCAGGGTCTTTCGACGCTTCTTCCTCCCATACCGACCGCAGCCCAACTGATCAGGAGGACTCCTATGTGGACGATCGGAAATATCATTCTCGTGGTCGTGGTGGTACCGGTACTTGTAGCGATGCTCAGCCGGGTGCTCGCTGCGCTGGAACGGATTCGCGGAGCGGCAGACGACACCTTGGCTGCTGGAGTGGCACTTATAGGTGAACTTGACACTGCGCCGGGATTGTTGGCGACCACGGACGAGACCATCAAGGAAGTAGCGGACGGGGCAATAAGGTATGCGGGCTCGGTCGGAAAACTACTGGGCTGAATAGGGGGATTCTGAATGGCAACCGTCGCATGGTTCACCGTCGCAATCGCGGGGCTGATCATCGCCGCCACGGCACTGGGATTGATCCGCGTGATCCTCCACCTGGTTGCCGTCAAGCGAACACTGGGAAACCTCCTGGGTGGAGTACAGGTCATAGCCGAGAAGACGAGCACAGTACCGGTAGTCCTGCCGTCGGTGAACGAGAACCTGCGTCCCGTTCGCGAGTTCTGCGACACGCTCTGATCAGGAGGTTGACACCATGACTGCACTTGTCTTTGCGGAAGCATCAACCGCTGGTTGGGTGATCGGGTGGTCGGTCGGCATCGTCGTCGTCCTCGTCGTCGTCGCTCTGGTGGTGCCGATACTCCTCCTCGCCCAACGGATCGGCGGCCAGGCCTCGGAGATCAATGCTTCTCTCGAGGAGTCGGTGGATCACACCGCAGCGCTGGGCTAACTCAACGCAACGATCGAGGCAGCCGAGGCCATCGTCGCCGGGCTGGCTCGCGGTCGTAACCGGCTGGGAGGTTGACCATGTACATACTCGCTTCCACACAGGAAAGCCTCTGGTGGGTCACGCTCGGACTCGGCCTGATCGTCATATTCGCTGTCGCGGCGCTCTTGACAATTCTCATCGTGCTAGTGGGCGTTATCGAGAAGCGAGTCGACCTGATTCGTTCGACGCTTGAGCAGGCGGCCACGAACACGCTGGACACAGCGTTGATCGCAGAGACAGCCACTCGACTTGATGAAGTCCTGTTTGAAGGCCTGGAGCATCATCTGTTCCTCGGGCGGGTGCTGGACAAGGTGCGATCATGACCCTCTTGGTTCTTCTGACCGTTATCGCTATAGCAGTACTCGTGGCGGAGCTGGCGATCTACCTCTTCGTGGTCGGCTCCCAACTGACGCGCGTGGCCGGTCAACTCGAGGCTTGCGCCGAGCTAGTTTGGGAGATCAAGCACCATGCGGAGTCGATCGAACCCGGTGTCGAGCGGATCAACAAGACCGGAAGGGTTATAGCCGGTGCTCTGCCGCTTCTCTACGGAATGGCTGAGGGAATCGTCGTCGGTGCCACCTACGAGCCTGCTCCAGAGGCTCCACCTGTTCCGGCCAGACCCGCTATGACCCGCAGGCGAACTCGGCTTCACGAGGCCGTGGGCTACGTGCCCGACGGGTAGAAGTGGGTGGACCGCGGTCAGTTCTCGGGTGCAGTGTTATCGGTAGGATCGCAGGCCAGTTGGCACCTCATTCGAATGGGTGTCGGCGTTCTAACCTGATGTGTTCAAGGGGAGGTTCCTAATGCGACTTGAACGCGATAGCGCCGAAGGTTTGAGCCAGGCAGGCTTGACTAACGACGAAGAGACGCTTGGCGACTTTGACGAGGACTGCAGCCCTACTCGAGTTTGCCGCAATGCGCGTGAGTTCAGTTTCGACGGCTTTGCCGAGGACGGCGAAGACCTCCAGACAGCTTGGCGCGAACGGCTTGCACGCGAGGGAAAGTTGAGTGGTTCGGCTGAGTCCGTTCGCGACCTGATCTTGGGCCAGACGACCACCAAACGGCATTGACGCCTACATCTGGGGTCTGACTGTGGTTGGCGAGGAAGGCGGCAGGGGTCTCAAGGACGTACCCGAACTAACTGACACCCTGCGTGGTGTCGGATATCTGGCTGACCGTGGTTTGGCGACCGCCTTGTTCGTCGCTCTGAAACTGGGGCGACCACTCCTCTTGGAGGGTGAGGTCGGTGTCGGCAAGACCGAGCTCGCAAAGGCAATTTCGACTGCCTTCGGCTGTCGTCTGATCCGTCTCCAGTGTTATGAGGGAATCGACACACACCAAGCGTTGTACGAATGGGATTACGCACGGCAGATGCTGCACGTTCGTGCTCTGTCCGGCGACCAGATGCAGGATGGTGATGCCATCAGCAGGCTTTTCAGCGCTGAGTTTCTTCTCGAGCGACCTCTCCTGGAAGCTGTAAGAGCCGGAAACCAATGCGTTCTCCTGATAGACGAGATCGATCGTGCCGACGATGAGTTCGAGGCATTCCTTCTTGAGCTGCTTTCCGACTTCCAGATCACCATCCCTGAGTTCGGAACCATCAGGGCCGATTCGTCGCCAATCGTCATTCTCACCTCAAACAGGACCAGGGACCTCCACGACGCTCTGAAGCGGCGCTGCCTCTATCACTGGATCGACTATCCCTCCGTGGACCAAGAGGTCGACATCGTCAAGGTTCGAATGCCTGATGTCCCGGGGACCTTGGTCCGCAAGGTGGTGACGGCCGTAAGCCGATTACGCGACAGGGAGTTGGTGAAACCCCCTGGAATTGCCGAGACCCTCGACTGGGTGGCGGCGTTGGGCGTGATCGACTCTGGGGATTTCGATGTCGAGAGCGCACGCGACACACTGGGCGCGGTCATCAAGGACCGAGACGACTTCGACGAGGTGACCAGCGATCTCGAGTTGCTCGTAGCCGATGTCTGACGAGCCGATTGTTGATCGCCTCGTTCAGTTCGGACATGAACTTCGCAACGAAGGTCTGCCAATCGGGACCGGTGATATCACGACCTTCTGCGCAGCCGTCGCTGTTCTGGATCCGGTTGACCTGCACGATCTCTATTGGAGCGGACACGCGAGTCTGGTCAGCAGACGAGATCACATCCGTATCTATGACCGTGTATTCGGTCGCTTCTTTCGGTCCCAGAGCGAGGCCGGACACGATGCAGACAGTCCGTCAGTCTCGGAGACGATGGAAACACAGGCGGTGTTGCAGGTCCCCGCGAGCGAGCCCAGCACGGGAGGAGAGGGTGACGATCCGGAAATCACGCTCGGCCTTGCCGCGTCCGACGCCGAGGTGGCGCGAGACAAGTCCTTTTCAGCCTGCACGCCGGAAGAGCTTGCAACGCTGAGACGCATCATCGCTCGCATGCGCCTGAGTCCACCGCAACGTCGGAGCCGACGGCGGTGCGCTGACGGTGAGAGAAGGCGACCCGACATGCGTCGCATTGCGCGTGAAGCGATGAGGATGCACCACGAAGCACCCAGATTGCTCTGGGTGGGCCGAAAACTACGGGTCAGGCCACTCTTGTTCGTCTTGGATGTATCTGGCTCGATGTCGGACTATTCACGCAATCTGCTTCAGTTCGCTCACGCAAGCAGGCGCGCCGCCGGTCGAGTAGAGGTCTTCTGTTTTGGTACGCATCTGACTCGCATCACCCCAGCACTCGATTCCCCACGACTCGACGATGCCCTGACTGCTGCCACCCGGTGTGTGTCGGACTGGGACGGCGGTACGCAGATCGGGGAGTCACTCAGAGAGCTGGTACGACAGTGGGGAAGGCGGGGCATGACCCGTGGCTCAATCGTTGTCATCTGTTCCGATGGGCACGATAGAGGTGACCCCGCAACCCTCGCAGGAGCGTTGAAGGACCTTTCGCGCCTGTCCCATCGGATCGTGTGGATCAACCCCTACCAGGGTGACGGCGAGGGCTGCCAGCCGAGCACGCTCGGCATGATGGTCGCGGCCCGGCATGTGGATGCCATCGTTTCGGGCCGTAACCTCCGCAGCCTTGAGGCGTTTGCTGCGGGTCTGCCGAAGTTGCGGTAAAAGTTCGTTGTGAGGTGGAGTGTGTCACTCCGCGCTGAAGGCGACCGTGTCCTCTCTCTCGAGGAGATCGTCGCCCTCGCGGACGCTGTCGCTCCGATGGGTGGGATCGCGTCAGGCATGGGAACGACGACCTACGGCGCCCAGTTGGTTGTTGATGCCGGATCGGCTGAAGAGGCGATGAAACTCGCTGTGCCGGCGTTTGAAGAGGCTGCGGCGTTGGCGAACTTGCCGACCTGGCCCTTGATGGACGTCAACGTCCTCAGCGAGGACGAAGAGTTGTCGAGCGACGAATGATCAGGCTGGGCTCACTTGCCGGCTACCCGTTCGAGGGACCGCGGGTACTGGGCGGCTGGAATCCCCCCGCCGCTGCCGGGGTCTACGCCATCATGCTCCGACCTGACCCCGACTTGAAGCCTCAGGATTTTGCCGTGATCTACGTCGACCATTCTGATGATCTCTCGAGGGAGCCGTTCCCGTTCAAACACCCAAGGGCCGGCTGTTGGGTACGGCGAGCCGGGGATCGATGGAACCTCCACATTTGCACCTACGAGGTACCGGGAGGGCTGCGATCGCATCGTGAACACATCACCCGCGAGTTAATCTCGGTCTACCAACCCGGATGCAACCTCGATCAGTTCGACTCGACTTGGAAGGAGGAATGGATCGGCACCTATAGCGCTCCGACCACCAATCCGCTCACGACCAAGCGTGACCCTTAGACGACTTGTCAGCGTTTGCGGGCTGTGGATCGCCGATGCATCAATGGCTACCAGGTGCCTATGAGCGAACGGCCGATGGTCTGATACAGACGTGGGCGCCGTCAATGTCTTCGGACCGGGATGACCGCCTACTGGACTCCGGCTGTCTGTGTTGCCACGATCTCCGCGACGATTGCCACGGCGATTTCCTTGGCATTTCGCGCTCCAATACCCAGCCCAGCGGGCCCATGTATCCGACTCAGATCGGTGAACTCTCGATATGCCAGCCAGTCGGCCTGTGCCTGTTGCAGGTGTCTGGAACCAACGGCACCGATGTAGCCCACCTCGCTCGTGAGGGCCGCTGCCAGTGCTCCTCCGCTCATTGGGAGGTCGTGACCCATGACCACCACGCTGTCCATAGGTGAGAGGCTTGCGATGATCCCCGAAGCTTCGTCTGGGCTGCTTGCAACAATGGGCTTCCAACCCAGCACGGTGGCGATCTGACACAGAGGCTGGGCGGCTTTCTCGTCACCCACTACGAGCAGGGTAGGTGTCGGCCAGAGAGCGGTTACCACGGTTTCGCCGATGAGCTCGGTCTTGCTCGTTTCGATTTCGAAGACCTGACGAGCCTCGTCGTTCGATTCGGCAAGCGTGTCCGCGGTGTACAGGACCGTGTCGACAATCGGGTCTCCATCCCGGGGGCTCACGAGGCAGACAGGCTCGCGGTCCAGAAGGCACCGCCAGAGGCTCTCGGGCATCTCCGATCCCTGAACCAGCACACACTTGACTAGGCGTCTCGACCCAGGTCCCGATTCCAGAGAGGCGACTGGTCCGGCGTCCAGACTGACCAGCCGGCCGCGACTTCTATGAATCCCAGCCAACTCGATGAGTTGACTTTCCAGGGATTC
>JAKUTA010000063.1 GCA_022447885.1 Candidatus Poseidoniales archaeon
TGGTCGACCAGATGACCGGCGCCAAGAGCAAGGACGGATTCGACGACTGGCTCGACAGGCACATGCCTTGAGTGGAGACCTGTCTCCGGCGTCGGACATCACACCATTCGAGGGTGGCCCACAGGTACGACGCGGAAGATGCGTTTCGTCTGTCGGTGATTCCGGCCGTAGTCGCGAGCGGAACACACTCCCCTCGCGCAGGGGGGCGCGGTGTAGTAGATCCTGTCTCGGAGCAAGGTGACGATGTGCGAGGTGCACAGCCGCCCGGTGAAGTCAGGATCCGATGGTGGATCGTACGAGTAGAAGCATACGAGGAACAGGTCATCGAGTTCGACCAGCTCATCGATGTAGTATTCCAACCGCCTGTGGTCGGTGTTGCAGTACGCCAACTGCATGCCATAGGGCGCCAGCGCCTCCGACCAGGTGTGCGGCGCCTGTGAATTGATCACGCGCATGAAATCCTCCGCTCGCACGTCAGCCCCGGTAGCCTGTGCCAGAATCGCCAGCGTGGTCGGGACGCAGGTCGGACCGACCTGATGCGCGTGCTCGAGGTCGAGTTCTTGGAAGAAAGGGCCATCCCCTTCACTCGATTCATCCGGGCTCCAGAGAGGTGCGCTCGCATCCGGCGTCCACCGCTCAACATCCCCATTCACATGTGTTCTACTCATTGATTCCATCTGCAATCATCATCCCGTTTAGTAAATGCATAACAAAATCCACCTATTATAAATCAAATAGAGTGATGAACCATCATAATTACGAATATTAATTGATAATTAAATGCAATTAACCACCTAATTTATATATGGTGGATGTGAATGGGGTGCTGTCGCGGAGGAACAACGCATGAAATCAAGCATCGTTACAGATGACGCCAGGTGGGATCGGTTTCGCCGTCCTCACCGAGGATACCTCCGACAACCAGACTTCTGCTGAAGTCGCTGCAGCCCAGAGGCGGATCATCTCCGCTGGCTGCGTCAAGGATACGAGTCCGCGTGGTCCAATGGAAAGGATGGCTGCCTGCGAAGAAGCCGGTGGGGGTTCGACTCCCCCCGCGGACATCTGCTCACCACATCCCCTGAACTGGATGGAGGTGCGGTGAGAGGAGAACACAACAGGTGATAGAATGAAACAAAAGAGAACTGAAAGAACTGGAAATGCACGAGATGGAGACGCACCCGGTCCAGCGTCAGGCATCACGCTGATAGTCATCAGTGCCGGCGAGGACGAGGCGAGTGAGAACATCGGAGGCTGGCTGCGAGCAATCGTCGACTGGGAGGAAGGCCCGGAAGTCGAGGGCGTGCCGAGCTGGAGATGTGCTGACGTGCGCCTGTGGTGGCGCTGGGGCCGACAACTCCAGGAGGACTGTCTCGACGACAGGTGGGAGGAAGAGACCGGAGAGAAGGTCAAACAGACCATCCACCTGACGCGGCACACCTCGAAGAACTGCGTGCCGATGGTCACCATCCACGCCTTCGGCAACCCACAACTTCTGTGGGATGAAGATCCCCCTGAGGGAGGAACTGCCGGACTGGCCGTGCCACCTGCACCAGGGATGGCACAGTGGTATCGGGCATTGGTCCGGCTTGCCAGAGAGGCAGAGATACAGGAGTGGGAGACCCATCTCGAGGCGACGCACAGGGGACCGTGGCACGAAGGACCGGCGATGGCCATCGAGCTCGGCTCGAACGAGGAGCACTGGAGGAGCGGCGAGGGAGGAGCGCTCATCGCGCTGCTGGTCGCCGAAGAACTCGGACTGGAGCACAGGAACCCCTTCGGAGAGCGGGGGGCATTGAGATGAGCGCGAACGATGACGAGTATGCGGGTCAGGTTGCTGTCGTCAGCATCGGTGGAGGCCACCACCCGCACCGATTCGAGCGGCTCATCCTCGAATGCGAGCATCTGCTGGCGGGACACATCATCCCCTCGTACTTCCTGAAGTACGACAACGAGGCCGCAGCGAGAGCCGGCGAGGAGGTGGCGGACGGCCACTGGAAGCACACCGTGACCGAGGCCATCGAGTCGACACGCAGGGCGTTCCCTGACGCCGAGGTATGGGTGTTCCTCGACTGGAAGAGCCTCAGGGGATGGCAGAAGCCACCGCTGCTGGCGCTGCTCGACGAACTCGGTGTGCCGTGGGGCAAGCGGGCGAACGACTTCCCCTCCGGAGGTGAGATGCATGCGTGAAGCAGACTACCACATCCACGAGACGGTCGAGATGGTCGACCCCGATGGCACGACGCGGCACATCGACGTGGAGATCGCCCCCATCATCCAGAAGTTCTGGGAGATGGGCGTGCGGACATTCGCCTGCTGCCAAGGAGGGGAATGGAACGGCTGCAGCGTCGGCTATGGCTACATCGGCATCGAGTCCGGCTGGGAGAAGGTGTTCGATGTCATCGGGCCGGGCGGTGAGCATCCTCGGCCTGGATGGACGACCATCCATGGTGTGCACTACAACTGCCACTGGGGTCGATACATGGACATGGACGAGCCGGGATTCGTCGTGCGAATCTTCTGGGAGCATGACGATGGCTATGGCACCATCCGTGAGATGGAGCAGCGGTTCGGAATCGACCCCCAGCCCATGCTGCTCGAGGAGTGTGGTTGAGCATGGCAGCGCAGTTCGACCCTGAGACGTTCGACGCGTTACCTTGGGAGATGCGGCACCGCCTGCTACGCTCGTTCAAGTGTGGGAGAACCGATTCCTATCGCCTCAGGGACTGGTTGTTACGACACGCGGTGATGGACGATGTCGTCCATGTCCGTCGACGGGCTGCAGTGGCGCTCGCCGATTGGATCGGGGCTGCGAGGTTCGTCAATGAGGTGGTCGCACCCATCGTCGAGGAGGCGGACGCTGGTGCAGCGACGCAAGCCATCGAACTGCTGCTGTTCATAGGCAGGCATCCAGATGAGGCGAAGATGCAGTGTCTGACATGGATGAAGGATCCTTCCCCCGAGGTCAGGGTCGCGGCCGCGAGGGTGCTCGGAAAGTGGCACACCCATTCAGGCTCGACCTTGAATGCGCTGGTGAAGGCGACCAAGGACGATGAATGGAAGGTCCGCCTCGCAGCATGGGTGGCACTGAGGGGCACACTTGAGAGAGGCACGGAAGCCATGGATGAACTGCTCAAGGTGGCGCTGAATGACGCGCGGGTCGACATTCGTGCCTGGGCCGTCAGAGCCGTGTACCGGCTGCAGGGACGGATGCGAAGGGGGTTCCTGGATATCGTCGCGAGTCTCGTTGATGATGAAAATGCAGAAGTGAGGCGGGCAGCGATGGATGTGCTGCTCAACTCCCCGCGTGAGCGGACCATCCAACAGGAATTCGACAGAATCGAACAGATGCAGAACCGCTTCGGAATGGACATCAGCAACATGCCGCACGAACGCTCGTACGCCCTGTTGAAGTCGGTCATCGACGAGAACACGGACCGGGTGACCGTCTATGAGGACCATATCCGCGTGCTCGGGGATTCCGGTGCGGAATGGATCGTGGACAAGGACGGATGTTCAGTGGTCTGTGACGACTGGCCCAGACAGATCTGCATCACACCTTCCGGGAAACTACCTGAAGGCGACCAATTGGTTGCGTACGTGCTGACGATGCTGAACGACCTGACCGCAGCGGAGCGCATCACCCAGATCGCCGGTGGGTTGGCGATGAGCAAAGACGGACACGCGAAGTGAGGGGCTGGAACCTGCGGAGATGGAATGCCCAACGGAGGATACGCTCGTCCAGCAGCGTTCAGCTCGAGGCGGCTTCGAGCTTCGCCTTGCGCTCGTCCACCGCCTCGCCCACCTCTCTCAAGAGTCGCTCGCGCATCGCCTCGTGCAGCCACAGGCCATCAGCGAGTTCGACGACCAGACCCCGCTCGAGCAGCACCTTGGGCGGCTCACCCTCGAGTCCGGCCGCCTCGGCCAGCACGGGCCACGGAACGGGTCTCGTCGCCACCGCCAGATAGGCGAGCAGGTCACGGTGCTCGGCGGGCAGCACGTCGAGGATCTCCTCGTCCAGGAAGCGCATCCAGTCGCCGTGCACCACGCTGCCGTACATCTCCAGCAACTCGAGCGCCAGCGGGTGTCCGCCCGTCAGTCTGTGCACCTCTGCGGCGTCGGGTGGTTCGGGCACATCGAGGGTCGCCATCCATAGCTCGCACTCCTCGAGAGTGAGCCCGGAAAGGGTGAGTTCGGAAACAAGGTCTCGGGTGTGCACGTCCCGCCGATCGTAGAACGAGAGTTGGGTCCGGGACAACAGCATCATCCGCAGCGGTGACTGGGTCGCCACCTGCATCAGCGCCCCGAGCAGGTGTGTGGCGTCCGCTTCGATGTTGTGCACGTCGTCGAGCACCAGCAGGATGTACGGGGGCTTGTCGGAGACGTCCTCATATTCCTCGAACACCCGCTCGCGCAGTTTCTCCGGGTCCGTCATGTAGGCGGTGAGGCGACGACGGTAGAGGTCGATGTCGAATTTCCCACCAGGGGTGAGCGGCAGCGATTCGAGGATGCCGTAGGGATCCCACGGAGTCTCGCCCTTCGAGTCGATCCCCAGTCTGTGCAACAGGCTCGTGGCCAGACCGAGTGCACTGTCCCATGGTTGGCACGGGTAGTACATCACCCGCAGGTTGGACTCCTCATCGAGCCTCGCGTTGAGCCAGTCCGACGCCAGAGTCGTCTTCCCGCAACCGGCGATTCCGCTGATCACCATGCACGGCTCGTTCCCTGCGAACCACTCGTCCAGTTGCGCCCGTTCACTCTCCCTTCCGTGCACCGTCCGGGTGCCGGGTGCCCGTATGTGGTAGGTGGAATGTGCTCCGGCGAGCATCAGCAGCCTGCCGGGAGGAGGCAGGTCATCCTCGCCCCGCTCGATGTGGCCGAGCCGGATGTCCCCGTACTGCAGGATGCCCTCGACCATTGTGAGCATCAGAACCTGCAACAGTGTGAGCGAACTGTCCAACCTCTCGGCGGCTTCGCTGGCGGGCACTTCCAGCAGGTCGCTCTGCTTGTCGCGGATGAGCACGTTGGTCGTCCTCAATGTCTGCAGCCGGGTGCGCATCTCATCGCGACCCGCATCTGTCAACTGCCAGGTCTTCTGTCGGCGGTTGTCGCCGCGGACCTGACGGCTGTGTTCGCTGACCAGGTCGGCGCGCAGCAGGTCGCGCATCGCGCGGCTCACGTTAGGCGGGTGCAGGGCGCACGCCTCGGCGATTCCCGGACGGGTGATTCCCGCAGTGACGATGTAGCGGTCGGCGAGGTGATCCTGCTCCAACAGGTGCAGCAGGATGCGGTCGTTGACGGCGATGTTCACCCGCAGCGACTTGTCAGCCATGTGGACCGCTTGCGGGCACCGCCCCCATTGAATGATTCCCTCCTCTGCCATCACTTGTTCACCGATTATGGCTCCTATGGAGCCTCAGAACGGTTGATGCAGAACGACCGCAATCCCTTTTGGGAGATATGTGAGCCGAGAATGATGCTTGGGACCAATATGCGACTCAGTCAAGTCCGCTCACTCTCGCTCATTCTGCTCATGCTGTTATCGACCGTCTCGCTGCTGTCGATGGCTTCTGCCGGCGATACGGATGGGGATGGCATCGACGACGCTGTCGATGATTGCCCGCTGGCAGCGGGAAACAGCACCGTTGACAGAGATGGATGCCCTGACAGAGATGGAGATGGGACCAGCGACAAGAACGACCCGTGGACGATTCAGGCTGGCGGCTTCCTGAAAGATGCGGAACAATTGACGAACAACAACGATTACTACGCCGTGTTCTTCAATCACGATGGAAGCAAGTATCTGACATCGGATGAAGACGGATGGACGCGTGTCTGGGAGACCGCCACCAAAACCAACCTGAAATCAGTGCAGGGGAGCGGAATCAGGGACGTCGGTTGGTCACCTGACGGGGTATTCGTCGCCGTGACCACGAGCAGCAACCAGTTGCACGCCTTCTACTCGAGCAATGTCACTCCTCTCTTCTCTGTCAGCACAGCTGGCGAAGAGACGTATGAATTGGAATACAGCCCAGATGGTACGATGATCGCTGTGGTCGGTGCTCGCGACGGAGGAAGCGGGAATGGACAGGTCGAGATATTCAACTCGATGAATGGATCCCTGACTCATTCATTCGAGCCAGCGGGCGAAGACCAATTCTACTCTGTCGATTGGAGTCCTGATGGAAGCCGGATCCTCATCGGAGGGGACGAGGACGTCTGGATCTACAACACCGGTGACTGGACTGTGAACCGCTCGATCAACACGAATCGAGGTACCAACAACGGCATTGCATGGTCACCCGACGGAAATTCCTTCGCGACCTGCGAGGCGTACGATAACGGTGCAAGGGTGAGGCTGTACGATGTCGCAAGCGGACAGCCTGCACCTGGCTGGCCCTATTCGTCTTCCACCTCCTGCAACACGGTAACATTCTCACCTGATTCGACGCAGGTGGCTGCGTCGTTCACGTACTACCAGTCAGATGGTGCGCGGGTGAGGTTATTCGATGCTGACACGGGCAACATCGTCGACTCGTTGGACGCTCCTCGTCCGGGAGGTTGTTCAGGAGGGTCGAGCAACTGCGGCACGATCTATGGTGTGGATTGGCACCCCAACGGGGTTTACATCATCACGGCGCACGGCCGGAACGACGAGGGCATCTACCACTGGCTCGTCGACCCTGACATCGATGGTGACGGGGTGCTCAACGAGAACGACGCCTTCCCTGAGGACGGCACGCAGTGGGATGACACCGACAACGACGGATTCGGAGACAATCCAGCACCGGCCAACGAACCTGACGAGTGCCCCAACGTATGGGGTAACTCGACCGAGGACCGCTTCGGCTGCCCTGACAGCGACGGAGACGGCTGGTCCGACCTCAACGACGCCTACCCTGACGACGTC
>JAKUTA010000064.1 GCA_022447885.1 Candidatus Poseidoniales archaeon
GACCGCCCCGATGATGGCGGCCTGTCGGTTCCGGTGGGCTTGCTCGAGGGTGACAACCACATTCGCTTCGACATCTCGGCACTCGAACACATGTTCGTGTTCGTGCTCGAGGTCCACCTGGACACCCAACCCCCACACCTCACGATCGACTCACCCCCGCGCGATGTGCACTCATCCAGTTGGTCCACGGAGGTCACTGGAGGGTGTCAACCCGGACTTGTGGTGCACGTGCGCATCGCCGACGAGTCCGCTGCTGGTCCCTGTGCGGACGTGGGCACCTACGCCGTGAGGATCGACCTTCCTGGGGTGGATGGTCTGTGGCTGCTCAATGTCAGCAGCACGGACATCGCCGGCAACCTCGGCTGGCTGGCACACAACCTGACCATCGACCGCCGCGCGCCCGAGGCGCGCTTGGAGTGGGAGGTCAATCGGTGCGATCCCGAGCCTGTGCCCTCGGTGTTCCGGCCTGAGCCGCTGGCCGACTGCGAGTTGATCCTCAGGGTGGACTTCCTCGACGACGACATCGTCGACTGGTCGCTGGTGATCGAGCGGGAGCGGGAGATCGAGCACAGTGTGACCGGGGGATCTGCTGGCGAGCAGACCCTCTGGTTCGACATCTCGGAAATAGCCAGGCCCGGTCATTGGTCTGCCTCCCTGCTGGTGTCGGATTCGGCGGGGAACAACCAGCTGATCCAACTTGATGCCGACGCCATCGCCCCTGAGAACACCTTGACAGCGAAGGTGAGCGAGCCGGGTTCGCTGGCCAACATGGCGAGCATCGCCGGCCTGCTGCTGCTGCTCGTCCTCTGGCAGCGCAGACATCGGCGAGAACCCGAGAGCCACCCGATCGGCACACCGCTTGACCCGGAACTGTTCCTCGACGACTACGAGGATCTGGACTACGAGGGGTTGGATGACATCGAGGCGATGAAGATGACCTCGAGCATCGGGCCCATCGGCCCTCCGCCAACCGACGAGGCCGATTTCGACCTGCTCGACGAGGTGGACGGGTCCGCTGTGGTGGGTGAGTTGGATGATGATGAAGAGCCAGAGGATTCTTCGGATGATGATGAGGATGAGCCGGACTCGTCCGAGCCCGATATCGAATAATCTGACATAGTCAGAGATGCGACAGAGCCAAAGGGGGAACATATCCCCTGACGAGCAATGCCGGTGCGTTCGCAACGTCGAGTCATGCCCGTCATGCTCGTGTTGATGCTCATGTGTTCGAGCGCGATGCTCGCCATCACCGCCTCCGCAGTCGATGGTGACAATGATGGAATCGACGACGCAGTGGATGACTGCCCGTACGCTTGGGGGAACAGCACCATCGGCTATGTTGGATGCCCGGATTCAGATGGTGATGGTAGCCCGAATTTCGCCGGGGCGACGATCACAGACTGGGAAGATTCTGCGAGAGCCCTGTATGTCAGCGACGGCAGTTCCCGCGCCATCTCGTGGGCTCCTGACTCGGTCCACGTTGCTGGAGGCGGTGGGAGCGATGTCATGCTCTACACAGCAGGCGGGGCGACCATTGCAACTCTATACACCTTCTCCGATGAATACGTCAGGGGGTTGGCGTTCTCGCCAAACGGCTCCTATCTTGCTGCTGGCGCTTACTTCAACGATGGCGACAACCATGCTCAGATGGTTATCTTGGAGATGGACTGGACTACCAAAACTGCTACTCTGCTGAAGAACCTGAGCAACATGCATACTGACGATGTGCCCAGTGTGGCATGGTCATCCAACGGCACCTACCTGTTCACCGGCGGTGGCGAGGGGGTATTGCGGCAATTCTCGGCGAATGATAACTGGAGCATGGTGAGGAATTACTCATTCGACCCTGGGCAAACGGTTTGGAGTGTCGACGTCAGCCCAGACGACCGATTGGTCGCTGGATTGGCGGCAGGGGGGGAACTGAAGACGTTCTGGACCAACAATGGGACTGAACACATGTATTTCAACAACCATACGTCCAACTATGCTCTCGGGGTGACATTCAGCCCAGACGGTCGGTGGTTGCTGACGGGGGCGTTCGACAATCGCGTCAACATCTACAACGTCACCAACGCATCGCATGTCGGCGGGTTCACTGACAGTTCCCGCGACGTCTATTCGATATCATTCGACCCCACAGGTGCATACTTCGTTGTCGCTGGCGGTGATGACGAAGTGCGCGTCTACGACAGTCCTGATAACGTTGCTAACATCAGTAACTATTCAGACGAAATATCGGAATTCGGATCGTTCAGCGGTGGTGGCAGCAGCAGTCGCGGAGTCAGGGCTGTCGCGTGGTCTCCCGATGGAACCAAAATGGCGTTCGCGCAGATACGGGGGCGCTCCACAGTGTACATGTCGCCAGAGACATTCCATCAGTTGAGAGGAGACATCACTGGCGAACTGATGATCGATAGCTGGCAAGAGAACTGGCCGAGTACCGACGGTCGCCCCATATCACACAAAAACATGCCAACCACGTTGATGTCGAACACCCTCTGCGACGATGGCGGCATCATCGGATCGATCACTCATGGCGTTCCACACCACGTAGCCACTCCTGTTGCCAACTGGTCGACAAATGGACTGTTGAACTGCACTCAGACGACTTCGCAACTTCTCGAGGTGCCGATCGGCCGAATGCCCGCTTCGCTGTTCGTCATGGCCGGTGGCGCCGCCGAATCCTGTCTGAGCACCATCGGAGGACTGTCGATGGCGCAACTGCGCTGGATCCTCTCCGGAGCCTCGCTCTCGACACTGGTGCAGTCTGGGGAGATGCCGGGAAGCGAGCTGATGTCGGTGGTTCCCAATCTGGACTCCGACGGGGTCAAGGAATGGGGGGACCTCCATCCCTCATGTAACCAGGAGCCGTTTCACGTAGCAGGACGTTGGGACAATCGCTCCGTGCCGATGATGATGGAGCGGCTGTTCACCTGCAGTGACTGCCAGTTCCCGGATGGCTTCTTCGTCAGTTCCACTGCACGCTTCAGGTTCGAGGAGGAGTTGCGCAGCCAACTCGTCTACTTCGTCAGCCAGCAGGATGACCTGCTCGGGTTCACCGAGATGCGCGTGGCGCTCAATGCCCCCGACCTCTACCTCGTACCGATCGTCGACAACTGGACGCATGGTGTGCAGGACGCGCTCGCCGGCGGAGGACAGGCTGTGCAACCGTCCGTATCGGCCAGCGAGAACGGAACGTGGCCGGTGCAAGACGATCATAACCTGATCATCGATTCCGCGGAACTTCAGGAACGTCTACAACTGTTGGAGTGGATGCTCAACGACACGGCGCAGACAGAGTGGGACGAGATGGGGTTCGTCCGGCTCGGTCTGTATACACGAGTATTGGCGTGGGCGCGTATCGGAGTCGATGCCAGATACCTGCTCCCCGACGCCGATGATGACGGTGTCTGGAACGGTGAGGACGACTGTCCCGATACACTCGAGACATGGGCGGCCGACGAACGAGGTTGCGCCGCGTACCAACTCGACGACGATGGTGACGGCATCGCGAACTCAGATGACGATTGCATCACACAGTGGGGCAACAGCACAGTGCCCACCATCGGCTGTCCAGACGCGGATGGTGATGGCGTCGCCGACAGCGATGACGATTTCCCGGATGAACCGACCCAGTGGATCGATAGTGACGAAGACGGTTACGGTGACAACCAGACCGTGGGCGCTTGGGAGCCTGACGCCTGCCCCGATGTCGCCGGCACCTCCCACTTCGACCGCTTCGGATGCCCGGACACCGATGGTGATGGGTGGTCAGACGAGGATGGCGACTGGCTGACCGACGATGGAGCGGACGCGTTCCCCCTCGACCACCACCAATGGGTGGACACCGATGGAGACGGATACGGCGACAACCACAGTTACTTCCTCGATGAAGATGGTCTGCTGAGGGTCGATGAGCGGGGCGACGCCTGGCCTGAAGATCCGTTCAAGTGGTCGGACACGGACGGGGACGGCTTCGCGGACCAGCAGATGGGGAGCCAGCCCGACTCCTGTCCGTTGGAAGCCGGCACATCCACTGCACTAGGGCGTCTGGGGTGCCCTGATTCCGATGGTGATGGCTATGCGGACATCGATGACGACTTCCCCGCTGATGCGACCCAATGGGAGGACGACGATGGCGACGGTTACGGCGACCGTTGGGATGGGAACGACCCCGATGACTGCCTCGAAACACCCTCCTACGAGATTGACGATGTGAACGAAGACGGATGCGGACCATCCGAACGGGACAGTGATTCCGACGGTATCAACGACGCCTATGACGAGTGCCCGGACACTTCCACCTCCGAGGTGGCGATGGTAGACTGGTACGGTTGCTCCGACAGTCAGCGGGACGACGATGGCGATGGAGTCAACAACCCGAACGACGCTTTCCCTCACGACCCCACACAGACGCATGACACGGATGGCGATGGCATGGGAGACAACTCTTCTGGAACCAACGGGGATGACTGCAGGAACAGGGTGGGCAATTCGACCGGCGACCGCCGCGGATGCCCGGACACCGATGGCGACGGGTTCAGCGACCCTGACAGCCTCTGGACGGTGGGTGATGGTGCCGACGCGTTGATCTACGACCCGACGCAGTGGATGGACAGCGACGGCGACGGATTCTATGACAACTGGGACAACCCGGAATGGAACTCAAGCCGGCAGTACGGCTGGCCGGGGGAATTCGTCCCCGGAGCCACCGCGCCGGACAAGTGCCCCGTCGCCTCCTCCTCGCTGGCGAATGGCTGCCCCACGGAGATCTGGTCCGGCCCGCCCACAACCGGCGGTCGTGGCTCCAGCGGCGGGTTGCCGACGTTCCTGTGGGTGGCGGTCGCACTGGCGATCCTCGTGATCGTCGGCTTGGTCGTCGCAGTCACTGTGAACACACGCAAGCCGAAACGGAGGAAGCGGGCGAGCGGCGGCGAACTCGACCAAGCACTGCAGGTGGTGGATGCAGCTGCTGAGAGTTGGGCTGAGGATGCCGCGCAAGGAGAAGTGACGGAGGATCATGAAGCGCCTGACGAGGAGATCCAGGGCGAGGCGGGCGACGATGGCGTCGAGTGGCTCGAATGGCCCGAGGACAGCGACGTCTGGTGGTCCCGCGACGAATCAGGTTACTGGGCACCTCAAGAGTGACCGAGGCAGTCAGGTGCGGCATAACCGCTATTTGGGCGACTGTGGTAGAGAGCCACGATGGACATCGAATGCATCGCGGTCATCGGCGCCGGACAGATGGGAAACGGCATCGCGCAGGTGGCTGCCTGCGCTGGCTACCAGGTCACGATGATCGACATCTCAGATGAGTTCATCGAGCGGGGCATCGGCACCATCGAGTTCTCGCTGGGAAAACTGGTCGAGAAGGGGCGCATGTCCCAGGAGGATGCCGATGCTGCCCGCGAGCGCATCACGACATCGACTGATAACTCAGCGGCTCAAGATGCTGATCTCGTCGTCGAAGCCATCCCTGAGGTTCCTGACCTGAAGTTCTCCCTGTTCACCGAACTGGACGAGCTGTGCAAGCCCGAAGCGATTCTCGCCAGCAACACGAGCAGCATCTCCATCAACGACATCGCAGGCAGCACCGAGAGGCCGGACAAGGTCATCGGGATGCATTTCATGAATCCGGTGCCGATAATGCGGTTGGTCGAGATCGTGGTCGGCAAGGAGACCGATGAGGAGGTCACACAGGCGGTGATGGTGGTCGCGGAGCGGATGGGCAAGACGGCGCTGTGCTGCAACGACTCGCCCGGATTCATCTCCAATCGGCTGCTGTGCCCGATGCTGAACGAAGCGGTGTTGGCATACGAGGAGGGGATCGCCGATGCACAGGCCATCGACGGCATCATGGTCCTCGGAATGAACCATCCAATCGGTCCGCTGGCCCTCGCCGACCTGGTGGGGCTAGATACCGTGCTGCACATCATGAACGTCCTGCACGAAGGCTTCGAGGACGACAAGTACACCCCTGCCCCATTGCTCGAGAAGATGGTCGCTGAGGGGAAGTTGGGCCGCAAGAGCGGCCAGGGTTTCTACGACTACACCTGAGTCCGCTCGCTAGGCAATGCTGATAAGACCGGGGAAGTGGGTCAGGAAAGGGATTCGGATGCCAGGCACGACACGCGCTGAGATTCGCACGTTGAAGGTCGGCCGCTACATGGCCATCGATGATGACGCCTACCGCATCTTGAGCATCTCGAAGTCCAAGCCTGGAAAGCACGGCAGCGCCAAGGCGCGCATCGAACTAGAGGACCTGTTCACCGGCCAGAAGCGCAGCCATGTCGGCAGCGTGTCAGACACTGTCAATGTGCCGCTGATCGAGAAGGGCTCGGCCACGGTCACCCATATCCAAGGTGAGGAGGTGCACGCCATGGATGCCAAGACCTTCGAGATGATGGTGCTCCCGGCAGAGCCGAGTCTCAACGTTCAGGCTGGTGGCGAAATCATGTGGATGGAGACGTTGGGTCGCTTCAAGATCATCCGGGACCACTGATGGGCCAATCGCTCCTCGTGCTCCTCTTGCAAGGGGCATCATCTGACCTTCACCGAGGGCAACCGTATTGAATCGGCTGTCATGTGTTGCACCTGCCCTAGGCAGGTGAATCAGGTGAGTGGGGTGAAGCGTTCCTCGTATCGCCGTCCTGTCACCGCGGAGGGCATCAAGGCGATCGAGTCGGGGGAACTGACCTGGCTCGACCAGGAGATGTACAAGAACCTGAACACCGGGTTGCTGGAGCAGTATCTCGAGGAGAAGAACCTCGCAGAGGCGTTCGAGGTCTCCCATTGGTCGCTATGGAAGGT
>JAKUTA010000065.1 GCA_022447885.1 Candidatus Poseidoniales archaeon
TGTAGCCGATGCTCACGTCATCTCGCAGTTGTCCGGAGGAGAGGATCTCGCCCGCCAGCCCAGGGTAGCGATCAGCGTCTGTCAGCCGCTGCTCCACCTCACCGATGCTGAGCGTCTCGGGAATCCCGTCGCGCTTGAAATCGGGTGTGTCATCAGAAGCGTACGCTCCCTTGGTGACCACCTGGCATGAGCCGTCTGTGTCGGTGCGCTCGACGATGACCCAACCCGCTCCATTGGCATCGACCCATGAAATGTTCCACTGCGGAGCGCCTTGCCCGCGGATGTCGTGCGCTCTCCAGACGTAGCCCACGTTGGCGAACGCCGCCGCCGCCGCGCTCGCATCTCCTGCGTTGGTGATGATGCACTGCACCCCAGCCTCCAGCAGCCACTGCCGTGACGTCTCGCTCCCGCTGGCGTTGTCGGGCATGTGCAGCCCCTGCTGGCCCCACGCCTCCCCCGGCTCGGGCACGTCATCTCCGGCGCGCGGTCGCCCCCCGTATCCGGCTCCCCAGTCGATCATGCCCGTCCCCTCCGAGTGGCTCGTGCGCGTCATCGTGTAGCGCAGTTTGATCGCCCCGTCAGGGAAGGCCTGATCGAGCACCAGCTCGGTGAGCGCCCCGCAGGTCGGGGAGTCGTGTCGCGGCTTCTCGATCTTCATGTCCACCTGCTGCATCACCGGCCATGGTGAGCCGGGAACCACGTGCAGGGTCATCTGCGCGTGTCCGAGGCACTGCTCGACATCGATGTTCTTCACGTAGATCTTCATGACGAGGCCTGCACTCGTCGGGAGCGAGTCCACCACCGTCCACGTCCAGCCGTCGTTCGACCCCGTGTTGCCGGGCTTGAGCAGGGAGTTCCCGAACAGGGAGTGGAGTCCGACCGGTTTCAGCGGGAGCAGCAGTTCGGGGAGGTATTCCGTGAGCGATTCGGTGGGCAGGCCGTAGGAGACGACACGGTTGGTGTTGATCACCCCGTCACGCTCGAGTGACAGTGCCGTGTCGGAGCGCAGCAGGGTCTGGTCGGTGACTTCGGTCCAGGTGACGGTCGTCTGGTCGATGGCGTACCCGGACCGCTCGAACGAGGTGGTGCACTTGTCGAGGACGAGCGTCTTGCCCGAGAAGGTCGCTGAGAGGCTGTGCTCGAGTTCCTGCTCGACGGCGAGGTAGGTGCGACCGTACGGTCCCTGCGCCCTCACGGCACCGATGAGATCGGTGTCGCTGCCGTCGATCAACTCCGAAGTCGTGCCGCGAGCGACGGCGACGTGACCCACGCCTCCGAAGGTGATGTGCATCTCGGTGCAGACATCCTGCAGCGCTCCGCCGCTGGCGTCGTCGAAGGCGCGCACCATCTCCTCGCCCTCGATGTCCAGCGCGCCGCTGTTGATGACGAAGTCCATCCGGTCCCCATAGGTCACCGGGTCGGCGATGAACGGCTCGAGATGGGTGGTCAAGTACCAATAGCCGCCACCGGCGAGCAGGGAAATCACGACCAGAACGGCAAGCGTGCTGGGTCTGGTGAACACGGTGCGAACGCTGCGCGACATCTGCGTGGCCGCGTCGAGGGTTGAGACCGGCTCCGGCTCGAACACCTCCTCGACCTCGATGATGTCCGCATCGAGCAGGTCCGCTTCGAATGGCTCGTCGTCGAACTCGGCATCGAGGATCTCCGCTTCGAGGACCTCAGCCTCCAGCACCTCGCTCTCGTGCACCGCGGGGATGACCTCCTCCACCTCGGGTGTCTCGATGTCCGAGTCGTCGTCATCGAGGATGAGCGCATCGGCGTCATCCGCGTCAGCGGAGATCGCGGCGAACAGCAGCCGGTCAACCAACTCCTGCTTACGGCCGCTGACCTTGAGGCCAGCATCGCGGCAGAGCTGCTTCAGTTCGACCACGGTCATGCTCGCAAGTTCTTCCTGTGAACTCCCAGCCACGAGCGCTCCTCACTTCCGATGGGAATGCGGACGCCTTTCAACCCCTTCGCATCGCGAGCGGGGGCGCGGCGCGGTTGTCACGAGCGGCCTCATAGAGGCCGCGCTCAGTTGGAGGCGCGCCATTCCTCGATCTGCTCGGCCGTCCAACCCCAGCCGCGCAGCATCTCGTCGGTGTACGCACTCGGGTCGACTGACTCCGAGTCAGGCGCAGCGTCCTGGGGCGCGGCTTCGGTCGCTCCCGTCTGCTCGGCGCGCCAGTCCGCGATCTGCTGTTGGCTCCAACCCCATCCGAGCAGCATCTCGTCGGTGTACTGGCTCGGATCCACGGTATCTGTCGCGGTCGTCTCCGCGGCCGGCGGCTCAGCGGCCGGTTCCTCGGCGACCTCCTCAGGCGCATCGACCGGTGGGCCGGAGGGTGACTCGGCGGGTGGTCCGGAGGGCGCATCGACCGGTGGACCGGAGGGTGGCTCGGCCTGTGGTTCAACTGGAGGTCCAGAAGGAGTCGATTCATCCACGGATTCCCCACTCTCCACCGGCGCCCCTCCATCGGTGTCGCCGCGCTCCTCCTCGGCGGCGTCGAGCACCTCATCCTCAAGTGAACGGGCGGCCGCCCGCTCAGGCTGGGCCACCTCCTTCCACGCCTTGCCAGCCCTTTGCGCACCGATGAACCCGAACGCGGCGAGGATGCCGAAGATGAGCATCAACGGAGCCAGCAGCGGACGGGGCCAGTTCGCCTGCACCTCGGCGTCCACGGTCGCCAACCATCCGTTCTCGATCACCGGTTCGATGTACTCGAACACGAAGCAGTAACGGCCAGCGGGCACGTTCATCTCGATGGTCGTGGGGACCTCGATGAGCAATGGCTCGCTTCCTACGTAGCGCAGGTCTCCAGGCAGGTCAGAGATGGAATCACCGAGCAGCAGCGAACAGCGTTTGGGGAACATCCCGATGCGGTAGTTCGTGGCCTGCCCATCTCCTCGGTAGGAGACTATGGTGATCTTCAGCGGCACTGTGGTGATGCCATCGATTGCCATCGGGAATCCGTAGAGGTTCAGGTCATGCTGGATGGCTCCTGAGAACCGGTCGCCGCCATCCCAGATCTTCTTGTCCATCAGGTCGATCTCGTCCTGCTGCCAGGTCATCGGATGGTTCGGGTTGTGCAGTTTCTGCAGGTCTACCTCATTGAACCCGTCATGCGGATTGTCAGAGGTGTCACCGTAGGTCACTGGCAGCCATGCGAACGTCCCGAAGATGACCAACAGACAGACCATGAACACGACATTCCATCGCTTGAGATTCCGGGTCCGCTTCAACGACTTCGACTGTCCGCGTCGGTCGAGTTCCCGCTGCCGTGCCAGATTGCGCTCAGCGAGTTGCGAGAACGCTCCCTCTCCGTCCCGTTCCTTTCCGGGTGGCCCTGACGAACGACGTATCGGGGGGCCGCGACCCGGTGTACCCGACGACACCGACTTCGGCGGTCCGCTCGGTCCGCTGGGTGGGCCTGAGGGACCGGGCTGCATGGCCCCCGGCAGACAGGTTGAACCTTTCAAGCCGCCGACCCGCACCACGGGTGCGCAAGGTCGTCATCGTATGGATTCGAGCCGGTCCCGGCGCGCGACGGCACACCAAGGTCTCAAAAAAGAAGCCGGACACGCACGCCGCGATGACGATGCGGCTGGCCATACTCTCGCGCGGCCTCAGGCTCTACAGCACCCAGCGTCTGATGGAAGAGTCGACGGCGCGCGGATGCAGCGTCGAAGTGCTGGACCCGTTGCAGCTCAGCATCGCGGTGGGCAACGAGGACGTGCGCATCCTCAACGAGGGCTGGCCGGTCGAAGTCGACGCGGTGCTGCCGCGCATCGGCTACTCGATCACCCGGCACGGCGTGGCTCTGGTGCGTCAGTTCGAGCGCCAAGGAGTCTACGTCGCCAACAGCAGCAAGGGCATCACGCAGAGCCGTGACAAACTGCACGCGGGGCAACTGCTCAGTCACAACCGAATTCCGATTCCAACCACCTGTTACGTGCGTACGTGGCAGGATGTGGAGCGGGCCATTCGATTGATCGGTGGGATGCCGGTGGTGATCAAGGTGAACGAGGGCACCCAAGGGAGCGGTGTCCATCTCATCCACTCCAGGGAGCAGGCGGAGCAGAAGACCTACAAGATGCTCTCAGAGGGCCACGACGTGCTGGTGCAGCAGTACATCGAGGAGAGTCATGGGAGTGACGTGCGCGTGCTGGTCGTCGGCGGCCGAGCGGTCGCCGCCATGCGCCGTCGGGCGCGCGGCAACGAATTCCGCAGCAACTTCCATCGAGGCGGAATAGTCGAGCCGGTCGACCTGACATCGGAATACGTAGATATCGCCTGCAGGGCAGCGCGGCTGCTCGATCTGGACATCGCCGGAGTAGACCTGCTCGAGTCCGACGCGGGCCCCCTCGTGCTCGAGGTGAACTCGTCACCGGGATTGGAGGGCATCGAACGGGCATCTGGAGTCAACGTCGCCGGAGCGATCATCGAGCACCTGATGCAGAACCACGCGTTCAGCCAGGTCGAACTCGACCAGTTGCTGCGCAGCAAGCCGAACCATGGTGTGCTGAGCCTCTCTGTCAACCGCCATCCGAGCCTTGCGGGACGACAGATCGGTGATATGTTCCAGGATCCCTCCGAGCAGGTGGTGTTCGCCATCGCCCGCGAGGGAATGCACGTCTGGAGGCCGCGGCGCACGTTCGTGCTGCGCGCGGGTGACGAGTTGGTGTGCTATGGAGAGTTCAGTCGGATCCGCGAACTGCTGAAGCCGTGGATGCAAGAAGAATCCGAGACCTCCGCGGAATCCTCAGTCGACCCGTTCGACGAGGGCCGCGACGAAGTTCCCAGCTGGTGAGTCAGGACACCGTCGGCGTTCGGCACCTCGGCGAACGCTCTGCGTTGGACGGATAATCCCGCGTCATCCGGGAAGCATTGATAGTCATGCAATCTGGAGCCGGGTTCCCCGGTAGGGGATGGGATAGCCCCGCGTGGCTGAAAGCGCGGTCGAGAAGAAGGTTCGAGATGACGGAACGGAAAAACGGTGGAACGCCGCCTTGGGCGGCTGCGGTCAGGCAAGGCCAGCAGAACCACCGTTTCGATGATTCGATCGTCGGCCATCCACCCACCGTACTCTCACGCGTCCAACGGCTCGCGAGCCTGCCGTGGCTGGCCAGTTGGATGCAGCAGTTGAAGTCGGAGAACAAGAGCATTCACACCGTTCGCTCCTATCTCATCTCGGCCAAAGGGCTGGCTTCGGCAACGCTGCCCGGCGAGCCGAACCTGTCCGATTCCGCCATCGAGCACATGAACGTGCAGATCATGCACAAGCGCATCGATCCCAACAACGGACGCATCGATGTCTGGATGCAATCACTCAGCCACCTCGCCCCCTCGACCGTCCACGCCCGCCTGGCAGGCGCGACCCACCTGCTCAAGTGGTTGGGCTACCACATCCCCGACCACATCGTCCGCCCCAAGAAGGGGAAACATCTCCCCCGACCGTTGGAGCCTGACGAACTCACTCGACTGCGCGCGGTGGCGCAGATATCCGAGAATCCGCTGGCGAACGTGGTGGTCACCGTTCTGCTGCAGACCGGGCTGCGCGTGAGCGAGTTGTGCACGCTCGACGACCGGGACGTCAACGTGCACACCCTGTCAGCACGGGTCTCCTCAGGAAAGGGGGACAAGGACAGGATGGTGATGTTCTCTGGATCGGGTGCGGAGGTGATAGGATGCTGGCGCAGGCACAGGAACGGCAGGCGCACCTGCGACCGCGACGCCTTCCTCGTCAACTCGCGCGGAAACCGGCTCACCTCGCGCAATGTGCAGAAACTGATGGACAGGCTGGCCGACGACTCGGACATACCTCGTTCACGACTCTCCCCGCACACGCTGCGACACAACTTCGCCACCGGACTGCTGAACGGGGGAGCCGACATCGTCTCCATCCAGAAGCTGATGGGACACACGAACATCACTGCCACTCGGGTCTATCTCGATGTCACCGACCCGGCGCTGCGCGAGGTCTACAACCGGGCGCAGGCGAACGAGCTGGAGGAGCTGCTCAGCCGCGAGCGGGATGCAGGAACTGAAGACGTTGCCGAGGTCGAGAGCGTCGAGGATGCTGACCAGATCTCAATTGATCCTGCGGAACTGGCCTGAACTGGAACCATCCGATGCGTCTGCATCATTTGTGGTTCTTCTTGCCGGGGCGCTTCTTGAGTTGCTTCGGGCCTGTCCAGTCCTTCCTGGGAGTCACAGCGTTTCCCGAATGTCCGGGGATGGGGCAGTGCTTGCCGGAACGACAGCGGGAGCAGTTCTCCATCGAGGGGAGTTCGACCACCTTGCGCAGCCGCCCGTACTTCCGCCTCGGCATGACGGTTCACAGGGTGGACCACTCGATGAAGATGGCGCACACTCTCTGGCTCATGCAGAGGTGAACTCCCTCACCCATGCATATTCCTCGACCGTCTCGGGATTCTGGCCGTTCACCCACTTCCCGTGGAACTTCAGCCTGCGACTCGCATCATCGGCGCCGCCATCGGACTTCACCGGCTTGTGCATCACCTTCGCCTTGGAATCGTCAGCAACGATGTGAGCGGCGGCAGCCGATCTTGCTGTGGTGTCACTGATCTTCTTCGCCTTGCTCTTGTTGGTGGCATCACGGGCGCGAATGAGTTTGACCTGCGCGAAGCCTGCTCGCCTCGCCGCGTCCGCCTCTTCCGCCTCCTGCTTGCGCGTGGCCGCGGCGCTCGCTTGGCGCTGAGCCCAGCTCTCGGCTGCGGCCTTCTCCTCCGCCCGGCGCTTACGGGTTGCAGCCG
>JAKUTA010000066.1 GCA_022447885.1 Candidatus Poseidoniales archaeon
GATTCACTGGTGACCGCAGGCAATGCCTCGGGGGTCGTCGATGGGGCGGCGGCGGTGGTGCTCAAGTCAGCCAGTAGAGCGGAGGCGGACGGAGACTCGCCGCTGGCGCGGATCGTGTCTTGGGGAATCGTCGGCCTCGAGCCGGCGATCCTGGCGCACGGTCCCGTTCCAGCCTCCAGACAGGCGCTCGCCAAAGCGGGCTTGGAAGTCTCGGACATCGATCGCTGGGAGATCAACGAGGCGTTCGCAGGGCAAGCGGTCGCCTGCATCAAGGACCTCGGAATCGATGTCGAGAAGGTCAATGTCAACGGCGGCGCCGTGGGAATCGGGCATCCGCTCGCAGCGACGGGGACCCGTCTCACGCTCACCTTGGCGCACGAACTGCGCCGCTCGGGCGGCCGCTACGGAATCGCCACCGCCTGCATCGGCGGCGGCCAAGGAATCGCCATCATCGTCGAAGCGCTGTGAATCGTGTCATATGTTGCCGATGAACATGCCAATGTCCAACAGGTAGCGGACGATGCTCAGGCTGACTGCAGCGATGAAGCCGATCGTGATCAGTTTGATCGGAAGATGGACGATGGCGTAGTGCGCGCCCAGCCAGGCTGTGCCGATAACCACCAATGGCAGTATGAGGAACAGAGGATCTCCGACCTCTGCTGCCAGATCCCCTGCGGTGCCGTTGATGAAAAGGTGGGTGAGAATGCCCACAGGCACCATCCATGACTCGATGATGTACGAGGTGCCAGCCGCCTTGTGCGCATCGAGACCGAGGAACTGCCTGTGGATGGTCACGAACACAGAGCCGCCACCGATGCCGAGCATTCCTGAAGCGGCACCACCGGCGAAGCAGCCAACACGGTACTTCCTGAGAACTTCACCTTCGACCTTGATTTCGGGGGGCTCAGCCTCGCCGTTGGATTCCATCCGCAGTTTCTCTGCGGCGCGGGCGATCACCCAGATGAGCACGCCCGCCGCTGCCGCCTTGATGACCAGGTCACTGACGTGCTCGATGAGCATGAACGCCACCAGCGCACCGATCACCGCACCGACCACAGCGGTCGGAATCCCCTTCTTGCCTCTCTTCTTGGCGGTGAATCCGTCGTGCTCGTGCGCCGCACGGCTCCCGAGGGCTACGCTCCATACGAGAATGAGCGAGGCGACGATGGCCAGATGCATGTCGAAGCCGACGATGTAGTGCAGTATGGGCACGAACAGCGCCCCTCCACCGAGGCCCAACGGAGAGAATGAGAATGCGGTCAGCAGAATCAGGATGACAGCGCCAATCATCAGTGGATCCATCGAGTTCACGCTTCGTCGCGGTTGAGATACCAATGGTGTTCACGCGGTGCCAGAGGTCTGTTCATCCACAACGGCCTGCGCTCTCCCCTCGGGTGTGCTTCCCGCTTCAGCGCCCAATCATTCCACTTTTTGTAATATCGGAAGGACTTGTTCGTGTCAACCTCGATGTCACCGTAGTTCTCGCCCGCAGCGGGCTTGCATAGCCTGACCTTCTGCAGCCAGCAGTGCGCTCCGCTGATCGGGTCGGGTTGGACCGCGTGGGTGACGTTCTGGTGCACGCCGCCATCCCGCCAGAAGAGGCGACTGGTGTCAGGGTCTTCGGATTCGAACGGTTCGATTCCCGACAGGGTGCGCATGCGCCATTTGCCGTCGCCCCGGTTCTCGATGTCCACCGTGTTGGTCAGCAGATGGTTGCCGGCGTCCTGCTTGCGGCGCCAGCGACCCATGTGGTGTGAACAGCCGACCACGCCGGGCTTGATGGACTCGGTGAGCCACACCTTGTCCACGAACCAGCCGATCTCGGTCTCGATCTTCAGCAGCTCACCTTCGTCCACCCCGAGTCTGGCGGCGTCAAGAGGGTTGATCCAGATCGGGTTTCGGTGGCCGATCTCGACGAGCCATTTGGCGTTGGCCGAGCGTGAATGGATGTGCTGAGGGAGGCGGAAGTTGGGCAGCAGGCAGTACTCGTCGTCCCCGGTGAGGTTGTCGGGGTGGACCTGGCTCTTCACGCGGTAGTGCGGGATGGCGTGCTCGGGATAGCCGAACTCGACCATCGACGGCGAGTAGAACTCCTGTTTCCCGGATGGGGTGGGGAAACCCACCTTGCGCCCCCCGTTCACCTCGACTCCAGCCTCTTCGTCTGCAACCTCTTCGTCGTGCTTGCCGTAAGTCGACTCCTCGATGAGGAAGGCTCCGTGCTTGCGCATGTAGCCGAGCGCGTCCAGTCCTTCCGCGGCGGCGGCTTCGGGCAGCCCCGGAACCTGCTCGAAGGTGAACTGGTAGTATTCGTCGACGGTGATCTTCTCGCCCTCGCGATATGGCGACATGAAGTGCTCGCGGATTCCCATAGTTCCGTCATCGATGCGCCACGACAACTCGATCCAGAACTCGTCCTCCTCCCACACCTCGCCGGGGTTGACCTCGTAGGTGAACTGGACCTGCTCGCCCTGTTGGCGGGCGTATTCCCTGAGAACCGGCTGTCGGAAGGCGAGCCACTTGCCCGACTGGGTCGCGTACGAGTTGATGTCGTGGCGCTCGGAGGCGTGGCCCATCGGCAGCACGTAGTCGGCGAAGAAGGCGGTCTCGTTCCACGTCGGGGTGAGAGCGATGTGGCAGCCGATCGATTCCTTGTTGGAGAGCATCTCGATCCACGAGAATCCATCAGGATAGGTCCACACCGGGTTGAACACCCGCGTGAAGTAGACATCCAAGGTGCCTCGGCCGTCCTTGATGAGATGCGGCAGGATCTGGCTCATCTCGTAGTGGCTGAGCGTGTATTCCGGTGGGAAGTGCAGTTCGTTCCAGGCGTCGGGCGCGGGCGGCTCGTTGAACAGGGTCGGCGTGTACTTCGCCCACGCGTTGGGCGCCGTCCCACCTACTGTGCCCACACTCCCGGTGAGCACATTCAGGAAATGCAGCGCCCGCGCCACCTGCCAGCCGCCGAGGTTCCCGATGGCCGCCGCCCGCCACACGTGGGTCGAGAGCCGGCTGCCGGCGTTGGCGACCGCATTGCCGGCGGCGATGACCTGCTCGACGGGGATCTGGCACTCGGCGGCGGCGAACTCAGGGGTGTATTCCGAATATTCGTCCATCAACAGCTCGATGAAGCGCTCGAAGGTCTGCGGCTCGTCCGCGTGCTCGGCAGCGAGCCAGGCGTCCCAGTTGACCCAATCGTGAAGGAAGTCTCGATCGTACTTGCCCTGCTCGAGGATCATGTGCGCCCAGCAGAGGAACAGGGCGGTCTCGGAGCCCGGCCAGGTGGGGAGCCAGTGGTCAGCCAAGGCGGCGGTGTTCGACAGTCGGGGGTCGATGACGATCAGTTCGGCGCCATCCATCATCCCCTCCATGATCCGCTGCGCATGTGGGTTGAAGTAGTGCCCAGTCTCGAGGTGAGAACTCGTCAGAAGGATGACTTTGGCGTTGGCGTGATCGGGGCTCGGTCGGTCGAACTTGTGCCACATGGAGTAGCCGAGGCGCGCTCCCGATGAGCAGATGTTGGTGTGCGAGTTGTGGCCGTCGACTCCCCACGCCTTCAGCACCCGTTCCACATATCCTTCGTTGCCGGGACGCCCGACATGGTAGGTCACTCGATCGCGCGCACCGGTCTTCAGAGAATCCCTGATTTTACCTGCGATCTCGTCCAATGCTTCGTCCCAGGTGATCCGCTCCCACTCGCCGCTGCCGCGCGCTCCTGACCTCCGAAGTGGATGGAGGATGCGTTCGGTGTCGTTGATCTGGTTGATGGTCGCCGGACCTTTCGCACAGTTCCTACCTCGACTACCGGGATGGTGCGGGTTGCCCTCGAACTTGCTCACCTCTCCCGTCGCCTTGTCGATGTACGCCAACAGTCCACAAGCCGACTCGCAGTTGAAACAGGTCGTCGGCACGAGCGAGTAGCGCCGCTCGACCTGCTTGGGCCACGCGTTGGCATCGAGTTCGACGTGGTCGTGCCAATCGTCCGGGTCGGGATAGGCCCGGAGCGGGCCCGTGGCTCCCGACGACCACGGACGCTCAGGAATCCGCGGGATGAGGTGCAGCGCCTCACCGATACGTTCGATGATCGACTTCTTTCCCATCTCCCCACCTCAACTCAACGGCACCAGCTGCGGCTCCCGGATCGTGCGCCGCTGATGAGCGGCGAGCACCGCCAATGCCACGGCGGCGACGATGACCCATACGAGCATCTCCTCTGAGAGCAGCACGAGCACGCACACACCGGCGAGCAGCGTCTCGGCGGCGAACTGCGGTGCGAGCCATTTCGACCTCCACGCTTCACGAGCGACGGCCTGATTGAGCAGCCAGGCGGTGTAGACCCCGGTGAGCAGAGCGAGCGGAATTCCGGCATATGCCAGCCACGCCAGCCAATTCTCCCCCAGATCGAACCAGACGACGGTCAGTGACGCGATGAGCACGGCGCTGTAGGCGCCCAGGATGTAGGCACCCTTGACGAGCCAGGACTCCCAGTTCGGTCGCAGCAGCACGTAGAGGAAGCGCTCGGGTCGGTCGAGGTCGTAGACGAGCAGGAAGCCGGTCAGCGCCAGGAATCCGAGCGAGATGCCGAGCACGGGCAGCAGGATGCCCGAGATGTCACCACCGAATGCCAGCCAGTAGAGCATCGCGGCGAGGTAGGTGCCGGCGGCGATCGCCTTCGTCCAGATGTAGGTGCTCACCTCCCAGCCCCACAGCACACCCTTGTCGGGTGTATCGTAGACCCGGCGGGCGTTCTCCTCGTCGACATCCTTCATGCGGTCACCGTAGCCGTGCGCGTGTAGAAGCGCCTGCGCCTGACTTGCGAAATGACCCACTCCTCCCTCTTGGTCCGTCCACACACCCGTGCTCTCCGGTGGTGCTGCCAGCGGATCGAGCATCTCGGGCGAAGTCTCGATGTAGAACACGTTCGGCTTCGCTCCCGAATCCGGCTTGCGCACGGTCACCGTATGTTCCGAGATGATCATGGCGATGTTCGATTCCGGGTCGTCGAGGTCTCCTGAGATGATTGCCTCTGTGGGACAGACGATGACGCACGCTGGCTCGTAGGAGTTCTCCACCCGGTGGGCGCAGTAGTTGCACTTGGCGGCTGTGCTGGTGTTGGGGTCGATGTAGAGGGCGTCGTAGGGACAGGCCTGCATGCAGGACTTGCAACCGATGCAACGGTCGGAGTCGAAGTCGACGATGCCGTCGTCACGCGTGAACAGGGCGGTGGTCGGGCAGATGGAGACGCACGGAGCATCCTCGCAGTGGTTGCAGCGCTGCACGCTGAACTCGCGACCAGAATTCGGATAGGTGCCCGTCTCGATGTACTTCACGTAAGTGCGGTTGACGCCGATCGGCACATCATGCTCCGATTTGCAGGCGACCGTGCACGCATGACAGCCGATGCATTTGCGATTGTCGATGACGAATCCGTAGTTTGTCATCGGTCCGCCCACAGGGAGGACCGGGCTCTCTGTCAATGATGGTTCGGGTCAGAGGCTGAGTGTTTCTGGGCCTCCGGGAACGATCGGTGGCAGCGCCTCGAGCGGTCCGCGCAGGCGAGGACCGGTGACGAGCGTGCCGACGATGCCCTCCTGGTTGCCCGGATTGTGCGCCAAGGCGATCCACGGCCGACCTTGCTTGTCGATCACCACGTCGATGAAGTCGCCGAAGCCGCCGCAGCGCACCGACCCGCAGTCCTCGGTGTCGTCGAGCATGTCCGCTCTGGCGTTGACGGCGACAGTGGTGATGAGCGGGTTGTCGGCGTAGGCGTCGGTGATGATTCCCATGTAACCGCTCCACTCGGAGTGGTTCGACTCGCCGATGTAACCGAACACGACCCGGCCATCAGCTCCCCCGGCGATGGTCGGGAAGCCGGTGTAGTTCACACCGGGCGGAGCGACGTTGATCGGTGTCGACCAGGTCTCACCCTGATCCTGCGACCACGAGTAGTAGGGAAGGTCGTCGGTGGCGATCCACAGAGCGTGGACGTTGCTCGCATCATCGGTCCCGATGGCAACCTCGTGGCCGCGCGACTGGTGGGAGGTGTCGATGGTGTGCTCGGTCCACGTCCGGCCACCGTCGAGCGAGCGGTAGGCGGCCGGTCCGTCGCAGGAGGGATTACCGCGGTAGATGGCGCCATCCTCAGCGCCGACCAAGTGTCCGTGCAGCCCGGCGCATTGAGTCCGTCCTGATGGCCAGCCGATGACCTGACCCTCCCAGGTGTGGCCCCCGTCGATCGACGTGTCACAGAAGGGGCCGAGCGGACCCTGGTTCCCGGTGTTGATGCAGAACACGTAGACGGTGTCGTGCAGCAGGGGGCCGTCGAAGTCGGGGCCAGGGGGAACGGAGGCGATCGACTGGTGGTCCTGGGGTGTGTAGACGCCTGAACCCGGGTAGGGGATGCTCCACGATTCGCCCTCGTCCTCGGAATACTCCACGAACATCACCGCCAGCGCGTGCATGTCGAATTTCACCAGCCGGTCGGTCCACGGATCGACGTAGAGATAGGGGTCGTTCGAGTTGACTATCTGCCCCGAAGTCAGCCCCGGATACGGTCCCACGTCCTCCCAAGTCAACCCCTGGTCCTGTGACCTGATGACGTGCGTTCCCCGCCCGAGGCCCCCCCAATTCGTCATGACCAGCGGGCGCGCCTAGTTCACGCCGTGGGTCGGCGCGAAGGTGGTCGCCCCGATTCCGAAATAGGGGCCCAGAGCCCAGATGGGCTTGGCATTGACCGACAGGTTGAGTTCACTGACTGAGAAG
>JAKUTA010000067.1 GCA_022447885.1 Candidatus Poseidoniales archaeon
CACCTTGTCGAGGCGGACATGGTATCTTCCGACGGCTCGGACATGTCCGCATACGAACCGGTCGATGTCCCGGTCGGGAGCGATGACGACGAAGAACCCACCCCCCCGGAGATGAGGCGGATGAAGAAGGCGGAACTGGTGGCGCTCGCACGTGGCAGGGGGCTGCCGGTGAGCGGCACCAAGGCGGATCTGCTCGAACGTCTGGATGGCTGACCGCAGCGCCACACTCGTTACCATAGATGGGGAATGGGCCGCATGGCTGCGTCAGCCTGTTAAACGATGGTTCTGGCTACCCGTTCCATGACGAAGGGCGTCCGCTCGATGCTGGCTTGCTTCCTGCTGGCCAGCCTGCTGCTCTCTGGGTGCACCAGCGTCATCGGCCCTCCCGCCCCGACAGCCCGCCTGTCGGTGGATGTGGACAGCATCCACGCGGGCGAGGCGGTGAACTTCGACGCCCGCGAGTCATCCACCCCCGACGCCACGGTGATCGTCGAGTTCCTGTGGGACTTCGGTGACGGCAGCACCCATGCGAGCACCCAGGGCCTCACCACCCACGTCTACGAAGAACTGGGCACGTACGAAGCCAGCGTGCAGGTGAGCAATGACCAGGGTGGCGCCGATCTCGCTCGTTGGACGATTCACGTCAACGGCTATCCCCACATCTCGCTGGCGATGCCGACGACGGCCAAGGTGAGCGATCTGGTCACTCTCGACGCCTCCTCCTCAGCCGACCCTGAGGGAGGAGTGCTCGCGTTCGCGTGGGACCTCAACTGGAGCGCGGACAGCGATCTTGACGGCGACACCGAGAACGATGTCGATTCGACGGAGACGAGCGTCAGCCTGCTGCTGAACAGTTCGGGGAAGCGCAGCGGTTCGGTGACTGTCACAGATGACCAGGGTGCGAGCATCACCCGGCTGTGGAGCATCGACGTGTACACGCGCACATGGAAGGTGGTCTGGGAGGAGCGCCGCATCAACTTCAACTGGTCAGGATATCTCAAACAAGGGGAGACCTGGGCGGAGTCACACGTTCCGGGAACAGATGGTCGGCTGCTGGCTGTGAACGCCACGCTCACGCTGGAGATGGATCTGCTGCCGGGCACCCAGCCACAGGACAACTTCACCCTCGGCATCACCGTTCCCGGCAGTGGCTGGACCGATGAGGCGCAGACCGGTCAGGAAGACGAAGACTTCACCAAACCGGCGACCGCCTATATCGAGCGTGAGGGGATGAATCCCCGTCCGGTCGGTGAACAGGTCTTCAGCGCCGACCACGTCGACGAGCTGCGGGAGCAGTTGCTCGCCGAGGCGGGTGCCAGGTTCGGACAGGGAGAGTGGGTCTGGTCGGTGCGCGCCGATGATGCCGACCCGGACTTCCTCGTCGATGGCTTCGACCCGGACGAGGGCAACGACTGGGACCTCACGGTGGAGTTCATCGTACTCGTGCCGCGTGTCAGCGAACTGTCGGTGTGAACCCGCGGACGGTGAGGGAGTTGGCGCGAGCGAATGTTGTTATCACCTCAAGCGGTGGCGGCGGTTGAATCCCATGGTCGCGTCGATGGAGATTACCAAGGTGACCGCGCGAGACAGGGTGGTCATCGACCTGAATGTATGGATGGATGATCCCAATGACCACGATTTCCAGCCGCGCGTTCATCTCGACGGCTCGTTGCTGACCATCACCAACGAGGGGTATGCGGACACGTTCACCACCAAAGAGCTCGATGATGACACCGTTGAAGCGTGTGAGCGGGACCGCAGGGTCGAGTTGCGCGTCAAGTTCCAGGTGGAGGGCATGCACGGCACGTTGCTGCACTCGAATCCGATCCCGGCGGATGGCAAGGGGAAGAAGCTGGCCGAGCCCCGCTGGAAGACCGTCGTGCCGATTCTCTGACCTCATCTGCCGGGGGGTCCCCGGCACTCCCACCCTGCGTTGATATCCCCCCGGCGGACCAGTATAGTATGATGTCATACACTGTAGGCAGTCAGAAGTTGGCGCGGTTCATGCGCCTGAAAACCGAAATATTGGATTACGTGCGAACGAATCCGAAATGCACGGCGGCGGACATCGTCGCTTCGCTGTGCAACGACCGCAAGATGAAGAATCACGGACTGACCCCGCGCAAGGTCGGTTTCTTCATTCCCAGGCATTGCAAGGAGATCCGCTGGGAACAGGATCGCATGACCGGCAAGCGAGTCTACGCGCTCGCCTGCTGAACACACAGGACTCACAACAACCCCCGCTCCCTCCGGCCGCCGTCTCCTATGGGCGGTCGGTGTGGAGCACACTTCTCTGCTGCCGTCGGGATTAAATCACCCTCTCCGCACGGCGCATCCAAGGTCCCTTGGGGTAGCTTGGATATCCTTCATCCCTGCGGAGGATGAGACCCGTGTTCAAATCGCGGAGGGACCGCTCTTCGACGGACTGTACCTCCCCTGATGAGGTTGGGCAATCTTCAAGGCGCTCTGGACGGGGTTGCATATGGGGAAGTCCTTGTCACGATGGAAGCGTCAGGTCGGCAGGGCCGGGTTGTTCGGGGGTCCGCTGCTGATACTGCTGACCGTGCTGAACGTCTCCCATGGACTCGGCGCTGGCACACCGCGTACCAAGTTCTACCTCCTCCCGTTCCTGAAGGATCTGTCGGGGAATCCGCTTGGGCGGGCCGTCTGGGATGATGTGGGCATCTGGAGTGCACAGGACAACCTGATCGTGCTGCTCTCACTGCTCGCAACGGTCTGTGGTTTGATGCTCGTGCAGCGCGGGCGGCTGATGAGCCTGGACGAGTTGCTGAAGTTGACCGGTGGGAAGCACAGCATCAAGGGAGGTCAGACGAGGACCCTGCGCATCGGCATGGAGGTGAAGACGCCCGGGGGGCTGACAGGGGTGATCGAGCACATCAACCCGGAGCGGGTGCGGGTACGCTCGGGAAGGGTGTCTGTGCACCTCGACAAAGAGGAACTCGAGGCCAGTATCAAGGAGAAGGACGACTGACAGTCAGATCACCTCGGGCAAGCCCCGGCTCCGAGTGGTTCAAGTCGCTGTGTCATTTGGAAAGGCCACTGGACCTGTGGTGTAGCCTGGATATCACTCTAGCCTCCGGAGCTGGAAACCCGTGTTCGAATCGCGGCAGGTCCGCCACGTCCCTCACAGCGTTCAAGCACCTGATGCCTGACACGGTAGCATGGCATTCACGGCCACGCGCCGGGTCGACTTCCCGATGCTCGACCTGGCAGGTAGCGTCTACTACCCCCAGTACTGGGACCTCGCGCACAGGTTCTACGAGGAATCGTGGGAGCATTCCTGTGGGATGCACTACGACGTGATCCTGAACGAGCACAGGATCGGCTTCCCGCTCGTCCACAGCGATGCGCAGTTCCTCAACCCGCTGAGTTACGGCGATACCGTCCACTGCACCATCACCGTGCCGAGGATCGGAAACACATCGATATCATGGCGCTACGAGTTCCGCAATCAGGACGACGTGCTGTGCTGGACCTCGGACCAGGTCACGGTCTGCGTCGACATGAATGATGTCAAACAGAAGATCCCGGTCCCCGACTGGATGCGTGAGGGACTCGCGAAACTAGCACCATGAGCGAGGATTGAAGGGCTGGAAGCAGGTGGTGGATGCATGGATACCGGAATGCCTGCTGACGTGTTCAGCAACGAGCCGGTGATGCCGAAGATCCCCATCAAGCCGAACAACGCCATCCCGGTGACCATCGGCATCATCATCATTCTCGGATCTCTGTTGGTGCTGGTGATCGGCGCCGGTGAACTCTACACTCATCAGAATGAACGCACTGACGAGTACTACGAAAGTCTCGCATCTGGTTTCAATCAGGTGGGAATCGAGACCAACGCGAGCGAGGTGCGGGAATGGGACCAAGCGTACCAAGATGTCAACTACCACCTGTGGATGGGAATGGCAACGCTGCTTCCAGGCGTAGGATTGCTCGCCTCTGGAATCATGCTCTGCATGCGCCGCCGGCTCGGTGTCTGGGTCGGCGTCGGCGCAGCTGGATTCTATGTCCTGGTGGGTGTCATCCTGAACACGGTGTGGGCATCATCGATCGAGAATGACGTCGGCATCAGCATGGAGACTCCGTTCGCGACGGCTGAACTTGCCATCGGCATCATCTGTTCGCTGGTCTGCCTCTTGCTGCCCTTCATCCCGTTGTTCGTCGCCGCGGGCAACTCCGCCCTGCTCCCTCGTCAGGAAACTGGCTCTGAGGAGGAGTGATCATTCACTCTCGGTGATTTCGTTCTCGGCGCGCGGCCACTTCTTCGCGAGCGCCTTGGCGAGGCTGTCATCGAGGCGTGCGTTCCACCAGTCGGCGTCTCTCCAGATGGCGTAGCGACCGCGGATGCCGCGCATGTCCGCCCCCTCCAGTTTCGCCCCCTGCATGTTCGACATGCTGAGTTTCGCTCGCAACAGACGGGCTCCGCGCAGGTCGGCGCCGTCGAGCGCCGCCTTGTTCAGGTTCACATCGAGCAGAGAGGCATCCCTGAGGTCCGCACCGGAGAGATTCGCTCCTGTGAGGTCGGAGCCGTCGAGTATCGCCCGTCGGAGATCGGCGCCGCGGAGGTTCACGCCCCTGAGGTCCTCGCCGCGATGCGAACTGAACGACCAGTCAACACGCGCTTCATCGGCCTCGTCGGCCATCCTGTCGTTCACTCCCGTGAGCGTTTATCGAGGTGGGCACGGCCTTCGGTGGTCAGAACCGCGTAGCGATTCTTGTTGTTGCCATCCCCGACTGGGAAGGCGAGCAGGCCGCGTTCGCGCAGGCGGTTGAGATAGAGGCTGAGGTTTCCCGGTGATTCGATTCCCGCATCGGTGAACAGACCATTGATGACCCGAGGGGGAGAGTCCTCCGTGCCTTCCACTTCGCGCAGGTACTGTATCGCCGCCAGCACCTGATCGGGTTTGCGCGTGAGGTTGTTGTACTCGCACAGTGCCCTGAACGAACTGCCTCGTTCCGGGAGTCCTGATTCGCGTGCGGCTTCACGCGCGGCTTCGATGGCTGCTTCACGCGCCCCGCGGATGCTTGCCAGGGCAGTCGACCAGACATCCTGCTCCATCTGGGTCAGCATTCGAGAGTCGACTTCCTTCGCCGTTCCAGTCAGGTCGACGTCCACATCGCCGACGCGAATCTGGATTCGGCTTTCCACCGCACTGCTGCTCCCATCCACCGTCACCACAAGCCCTCTTGGCGGCCCAAGCCGAGGGATATATTAACGGTTACTACCATATCATTTCATTCTGGTCGACGAATGACTGTCAGACTGTGGCTGATTCACTCAAGGAATTATTCCACATACCGGGATAATATCAGTCTCTTCGCCACCTACGACCCATTCTACTTCCGGATTGCGTCATTGGTGTCTGGCGCAAGTGACTTGATGGAGTCCACCCGTCGCTCTGCTCCGGGTGGCACATGTGACGCGCGTACGCGACCGCCGGCGCGGGACTTTCCTGCTGCTCGCAGTTCTGCTGCTCGCACCGCTTTCCCCCCTTCTTGGTGGTGCGCTGGCGTCGAGCCACGCTGGTTCGATCTACACATTCTCGGATGGCAGTAACTCGGTGGACGTGGACATCAACACGACAGGTGTCAACAACGACACGCTGCTCACACTGATGCGCAACAGCACCATCACCAGCGCCACCATGGACATCAACTACGACGTGGCTCGACCGAGCCCGGGCGTGGTTCGCCTGGACATCGACCAGGATGGGTTGTACGAATGGGAGTACGATTACCTTGGATTCGGTGATCTGGGTGATCAGAGGACCTTCTCAGATGGTTCCACGTCGAACACGACCGCGGTGAACAGCAGTGGGGGGCCGCTGATTGATTTCCTGCTACCGAGCACCACTCAATTGCAGAGCGTCGGTATGATCGTCGAGTTCACGCCGGACTTCGGCGGCGGCTGGATCCAGACCGGCATCATCGATCATCTCGAAACTGCGGATGTCGACAACGATGGTCTACCAGAACCGATATTCCTGCAGCGGGACCACCTCTGGCCGAGTGGCAACTCAAGCCCAGCGATCGGCTACGTCGACTGGTCGTCGACCACCGGATTCAGCAACATCCACTGGGAGGCGACCTGCGCCGATGCGACGAAACTCGTCAGCGGGGACCTGAACAATGATGGTTATGCCGAGATGCTGGCCCTCGACCTGAATGCCTCGTATCTCTGCATCGGCCTGTCCAACGGGAACGGCACGTGGAGCAACTCGAGCAACGTCAGCATGGGGCCTGATCTGACGGCGGCAGTGGTGGCCGACCTGTCACAGGACGGTTACGGTGATGTGGTGACCGTGCACAACAACGGGAACCTGAACGTCAGTCTGTGGGACCAGACCAGCGGCTCGCTCGATGCGGCGATCACATTCTACATCGAGCAGAACGGGTCTGTGGGCGGCATGGGCGCCCCTCTGTCCTCTTTGGTGGTGGAGGACTTCTGGAGTCAGGGAACCAACCTGTCCGTGGCCGTGGTCGACGGCATGGACGGACACACGAGCATGTACAACTTCACCAACAACTCGTGGATTCCACTGGCGACGGACTTCAGCTTCGATTGCATACAGCGCGGGTTGCAGGCCGTTGACTATGACGGCGACGGCTTCGTGGATCTTGTCGGGGATTACGATGGGGGCGCATGTACGGCACGCTTC
>JAKUTA010000068.1 GCA_022447885.1 Candidatus Poseidoniales archaeon
GTGGCCAGCGTCATTCGCTGCTCCATCCCTTGGCTCAGGCTGTCCAGTGGAGAATCCGCTCGGCTGCGCAGACCGACCAGCCTGAGCATCTTGATGGCGTCGTCATCACCGCCGCGCATCGTGATCAGTCGCTCGAGCACCAGACGGGGAGTCGAACTGCCTGTCCACACCACCTGCTCGGGCATGAACCCGATATGCCGCTGCACCCAGCGACGACCGGCCTCCTGTGCATCCCTGCCGAGTACCCTGAAACTGCCGGAGTCGGGCTTCCAGAGGCCAGCGATGGTGTGCAGGAGCGTGGTCTTCCCGGCGCCGTTCGGGCCGATCAGGCCGACGATGTCACCAGCCTCCAGCCTCATGTTGACCTGATGGACTCCGGCCCCCTTCTTCCTCCTCCAGAAACGCATTCCGTCGCGCACCGGATACCGGTAGGTGATGTCCTTGAGTTCGAGCAGGGGCTCCGCTGCACTGTCGGCCATCGAATCCCGTCGGTGCGGTTCGTTCTCAAAGGTGGCGGGCGATTCACAGGGCCATGTTCATCCACCCGAGGCCCCACTCGCGCTTGGTTACCATGCCGCTGCTCGGCTCCGCACTCGTCTGGCTGGCCCCTATGGGCGTGCTGTTGGCGTGGTCCTTCGGCCAATGGAGGGAGAAGCATCCCGGGGTCCCGTTCACCGACCATCTGCGCGCCGACCCGCACATCTGCGCCCTCATCATCCTGCAGATCTGCCTGTGGTTCATTCCGCTGGGCCTGTGGCTCATCCTGCTCGGCTTCACGCTCACCTCGCTCATCCTGGCCGGGCTGCACCCAGAGCAGAGGATCGAGTGGCGCCAGCGCCTCGCGCCGCGCGCGCTGGCGCTCGTCCTGCTGCTGGCGATGCACATGCTGACCGCGCTGGCACCCGTGAGCGAGCCGAGCGGCGCCGCCAGTTGGAATCAACCGCTGTTCACCGAGAGTCAGGACGCTCCGGCATGGCCGGCGTCCGAACAGCACACCTGGCTGCTCGGCGACGGCACGATCGTCGTCGTGACGCACATCCGGGCGCCGGGGGTGGTCAATCCGCTGTGGCTCGACTCGTCCATGCGGGCGTGGGTGGCGGGCACGAATACGGAGGAGAAGCGGTTGCAGCAGTCAGTGGCGTTGATGGATGACTGGATTTCTCCGGATGCCTTCAGGCTCGAGCCGGTGCACACCGGGGTGCGCATGGACTACGGAGGTGAGCGATTGCTGTTCACTCACAACGAGATCATGTTCGATTTCTTCGGCGAGCGCTCATCAGGCGAGATGATCACCGTGTGGCGGCCGCTCTGGGGTGGGGAGGTGCAGCTGCTCACCGTCATCAGGGTGGGACCCGACCCGTTCCTCGGCAATCCCGGAGCCCAGACGTACGCGCTCGACTGGCTGGCGGCGAACCCTTGAGTCAACGGAATCTGGAGCCGGGACCGAAGCGCGGTTCCTGAATGCTGATTTAGGGCAACCTAATCGTTAATAAGGGGACTTCAGTCGAGCGGTTTAGGGCAACCTAAACAATTCTGGGTGAGCGGCATGGAAGCACACAGGATCCTGCTGGTGACACTGCTGTTGCTGGGCACCTCGCTCACCGGTTGCCTGGGTAGTACGGATGATGCCGAGGTGATCAGAATCGCCTACTCGGTGAAGGACGATTACGACGATGCGGACACCAACCCGCAGATGCTCGCCGACTTCATCGCTGCCCAGACTGGAGTCGAGGTGCAAATCTACCCCATCACGAGTGATGGGATGGCGCTCGAGGCGCTGCGCTTCGGCCACGCTGACATCGCCTTCCTCGACGGCGGCTCGGCCTGGCTCGGCTGGCAGCAGTACGGACTCGACGCCATCGCCGCCGACCAGAAGTCGGACGGCTCGACCTACTACACCGCGCAGGCGTGGGTGCGCAACGACAGCGACATCTCCTCCTACGAGGATCTGGGGGGGACGAGTTCCTGCCACACCGGCTGGCTGAAGTCGGCGGGGATGCTGATGCCGATGGGTTACCTGATCGGCAACGGATTCGTGGAGGTGGTCGGAGATGAGAACGAGATCGACAGCCTGCGGGCGACCATCGAGAGCACATTCGACAGCGCCAGCATTCCCGGCAAGGGCGACCCCTACTACGGATACTCGGGCGCGTTCCGCTGCCTGAGCGAAGGGGTGGGTGACATCGCGTTCGTCAAGTCGACCTCCTACGAAGACCACTGCGAGGGCAATTCATGGTGTCTCGAGCGCAGCGAATACCGACCGCTGGAGCCCGCCTTCGGTCACGTGCCGTCACACGCGGTGATGGTGAATCCGAGTCACAGCTCAGACGCCAGGATCGCCACCATCACGGCAGCGCTGCTGGCGCTCAACGAGGGGGAGGAGGGTCGAGCCATTCTGGGGAGCGTGCTCAACACGCCCGGCATCACGGCGGTGAACAGCGCCACCCACCTCGCCTCCTATTCGGATGCCATCTCCAACATCCCAGGGATCCAGCAGTATTTCGCCGAGAGCTACGAGCAGACCGGCTGACCGATCCAGCGAGGCCACCCACATGCCAGAACTCATCCTGCGGTTGACAGGGGTCGACATCGGCTTCGCCGGCGAAGAGGCGCTGGTGCACGAAATCAATCTCGAGGCGTATGCGGGAGAGGTCATCGGGCTGAACGGAGTGTCGGGGATCGGGAAGACGACGCTGCTGCGAACGCTTGCGGGTCTGGTTCCGCCGCTCGTCGGCGAACTCGAGGTGCTGGGTCAGTCCGACCTGAGCCAGTTGCCGCGCGGCAGCATCGGATACATCCCGCAACGGCTGGGACTGGTGCATCACCAGACGGTCGGATACAACGCGCTGATGGGAGCGCTTCCGCGTGCCTCCTGGTGGCAGACGCTGCTGTCGCTGCCGAGCGGGGAGATGCGCCAGGCGGCGCGCGATGCTGTGGAGGCGGTCGGCCTGTCGGAGAAGATGCTCGACCCGGTGTCGCTGCTATCCGGTGGAGAGCAGCGCAGGGTCGCAGTGGCACGTTCATTGGTGCAGAGACCACGCCTCCTGCTGGCGGACGAATGCCTCGGTGAACTCGATGAGACGACCAGCGAGGCGGTGGCGGTGCAACTCCTGAGCCTCGCCCGCGAGCATGACACCTGCATCGTGCTGGTCGACCACAGCCCCGCGCGGACGGCAGCGCTGTGCGACCGTGTGCTCAATTTCCGCAGAGGCCGGCTCGTCGAGGACGAACCCGGATTGATCCGCCTGCCGATGCTCGGAGGTGACAACTGATGGCGGAGCGCGGACCGCTGTCCTCGACGTGGCTGATGCTGCGCAAGCGTCCGCGCCTGCTCACACTCTCCGGACTGGGGTTGCTGGCCATCATCGTGGCCGTGCATCTGCAGATCAGCGGGCCGAGCCTCGCCCAAGGCTTCGACAACCTGCTCGTCATCCTCGCCGAAGCGTGGCCGCCCGACTTCTCCGTGCTCACCAACAGGGCCTCGTGGGCCAACCCGCCGTGCAACTTCGAGAGCGACGTGCTGTGCAGCCCGGCGGTCATCGGATTGGTGCAGACGCTGGAGATCGCCTTCCTGGCGACCCTGTTCGGCATGGTCCTCTCACTCCCGCTCGCCACCATGGCCGCCCACAACCTGAGCCCTGCCTGGCTTTCGAGCGCGATGCGCAGCCTGCTGGCGGCGTTCAGGGTGCTTCCGAGCCTCATCTGGGCGCTGCTGTTCGTCATCATCGTCGGCATCGGTCCGCTCGCCGGCGTGCTGGCGATGACGCTCTACACCATCGGTTATCTGGGCAAACTGCAGTACGAGGCGTTGGAGGGAGTGGGCAGGCAACCCTTGGAGGCGGCGCGGGCGATGGGCCTGTCACGGGCGCAGGTGGCGCGCTACTTCGCCATCCCCGAGGCGTCGAACTCGCTGCTCTCGCAACTGCTGTTCATGTTCGAGTACAACGTCCGCCACGGCTCGGTGGTAGGGCTGGTGGGTGCAGGTGGAATCGGCTGGTACATGCAGTACTATCTCGCACCGTTCCGGCTCTACGACCGCGTGCTCGCCCTGCTGCTGGTGCTCTACGTCACCGTCGTCATCATCGACGCCGTCAGCCTGCGCCTGCGTCGTCGCTTCATCGAGTCAGACGAGCAACTCCGACGACCGACCTGGCGCGGCGTGTTCCTTCCCTGGAAGTCCGATTGATCAGGACATGTCCAGCAGGACCTTGCCGATGTTCTTGTGATCGTGCAGGAACTCGTGAGCGGCAGCCGCCTCGGCCAACGGGAAGCTGCGGTCGATGACCGGGTCGATGGCACCCATCTGCATGTGGCCGATGATCAGCGCAAGGTAGGAACGCATGAGTTCCTGATCATCCAGTGTGCCCATGTGCACCCCATGCACGGACTTGTTGGACATCATCAGGCGGAAGGGGTCGAAGCGCGGTGTCTGTTTCCAGGCCCACAGGGCTCGCAGGAACGCTCTCCGCTTGCCGGGTGCCGCCGCCGAGAATCCGTAGACGAACAGGTGACCCCCTGAAGCGAGGCAGCGCAGGCTGTTGCGCAGGTTCTTCCCGCCCACGGGATCCAGGATGACATCCACACCGCGCCCATCCGTATGCTGTTTCACCACAGAGACGAAATCGTCGTTGTAGCGGTCGATGGCCACCCCTCCGTTCGCTTCCACGACATCCGACTTGTGCCCGCTGCACGTCCCGAGCACCAGCCCCGCTCCCTTGATGCGGCAGATCTGCAGGGCCGCCGTCCCGACTCCACCCGCTGCTCCGTGGATGAGCACCGACTGGCCCGGTTGCAGGTTGGCGAGGTGCACGAGCATGTGCCAGGCGGTCATGTGCGTCACAGGCATCGCCGCCGCCTGTTCCAGCGAGACACCATCCGGTAGGGCGAACGTCTGTGAGGCGGGCAGGCAGACATGCGTCTGCTGGGCCCCGCCCGTGACTCCGGCGACCACCGCTTGGCCGAGCTCGAAGCCGGTGACGCCCTCCCCGAGCGCATCGATGTGGCCGGATAGTTCGTATCCGGGCGTGAACGGGTAGGGTGGTCGTGGCTGGTAGAGACCGAGGCGCATCATCAGGTCGGCGAAGTTGATGCCGGCGAAGGCGGTGCGGATGCGCACCTCTCCAGCAGCCGGTGATTCCGGCGAATATGTGCCGATCTCGATGGTGTTCGGAGCACCGGCCTTGGTGAGCAGAAGGCGACGACCTTCCTCGGGCATGACCTTGCCATCCGCCATCGAGCCTTAGCCCACTCGGTCGCCGAATCGGCTTGTGCCTGTGGAGGGCGTCGGTCACTCGGCAGAGATGCGGATGGCGCCGTCGTTGTAGTGGACGTAGATGTTGTGCGGGATCTTGGCGGTGAGCGCGGCGAGCGCCTCGTAGATGTCGTCATCGCTGACCTTGAACGCCTTGGCGGCGCGCGGGGTGGACCAGCCCACCTTCTCGAAGTCGGATTGCTTGATCCACTCGTAGAGCCGGAGTTCCAGATCCGTCAGGTCCTCGAGCGCCACAGCCATCCCTCGAACACCCGAGCGCGACCAGCCCTATCGCCTCTTCGCCACGCAGGCCCTCATGCTCGCTCGACCATGCGCCGAACGCACTCCTCGGCATCGATGTCTCCGTCGAGCAGCGCGTTGAGCGCGCCCACGAACGGAGTCTCGCAGCCGATCTGCTCGGCCTTGTCGCGGAACATGCGCGCCGCGCGCACACCTTCAGCGACCATGTGCATCTCATCCAGAGCCTCGTCGAGGGACTTTCCCTCACCGAGCTTCTGCCCCAGAGTGCGGTTGCGGCTGCGCGGACTGGTGCTCGTCACATACAGGTCACCGAGCCCGGCCGGCCCGAGAGAGGTCTCCTCGCCCGCGCCCAGTTCAGCCAGCAGACGCCTGCCCTCCTCGAATCCGATGGGCACCAGCGCCGCCTTCAGGTTGTCACCGCCGATGCCGTCGCGCAGCCCGTCGACGACGCCGCAGGAGAGTGCGATCGTGTTCTTGAACGCCCCCCACAGTTCCGCGCCGGCCGGGTCGTCAGCCGCCTTCAGGATGAGCGTGTCCGTCGACAGCCGGTCGGCTATTCGTTCGGCCACCGAGCGGTCGTGAGATGCGACCAGCGCGTTGGTGAGCACGCCGCGCGCCACCTCGGGAGCGATGGTGGGACCGGTGAGCACGACCACGGCATTCTGCTTGCCAGCCGCGGCCAGCCGCGCCTCGATGGCCTCGGAGATGAGCCCGGAGCCGCCCTCCTCCTCGGGAGCGATCCCCTTCGCCAGGTCGAGCAGGACGTGCGAGGGGCGCAGGTGGGGGATCAACTGGTCGACCACCTCGAGGATGACCGACGAGGGGAGCGCGAGCACGAGCACCTCGCTGATGGCGCAGACGTCGGCGAGATCCATGGTGACATCGATCCCCGAGAGCGGGGTGTCCGGGAGGTACTTGCTGTTGACAGAGTCCCTCACGATGCTCTCGTAGACCTCCTGCTCGATGGTCCAGCCGTTCACCTTGTGGCCGTCCTGTGACCAGATGTGGGCCAGCGCAGTGCCCCAGTTTCCGAGGCCGAGCACACCGATGCTGGACATGACTCTCTCCGGTTCACGGGCCCTCGCCCGCCCGTTATCAATCAACCGCGTTGTCGGTAAGGCACGGTGCCGTTCCGAACCTTCATGGCCGGTG
>JAKUTA010000069.1 GCA_022447885.1 Candidatus Poseidoniales archaeon
AACTCACGATGTCCGGCGAGTGACATCTCCGGGTCATCCACGGAGCCATCGACACAACTGGGGAGAGAGAACAGGGGGTCGGGAGGTGCGATCACCGTGATGTGGCTCATCTCAGTGATGTTCAGGTCACCCGCGCTCAACGTGAAGAAGAAACTGACATCGCCGACATCCGTCAGCGTCCGGTTGAACTCGAGAGTACCGTTGGACAATCCTGCCAGGCTCTCTTCCTCCAAGACCATCGCACAGCCGTCGTTGCAGGAGATGGCGAGCCGGTAGGTGACCGTGTCACCGAGCACGAACTCCGCCCCGTCATCCGGTTCCAGAACCTCCAGCGAGAGTTCCCTTGGCGGAACGATCACCAATTCACCGTCTGGACCAGGGAGCCAGTCGGGAGCGGGGTTGCCTGCACTGTCCTCAAGCGACACCTCCAGATGGTAACGTCCCGGCTCAGCATCAGTCGTGTCCCAGTCGGCGTAACCGGTGGTATCAGAGGTGCTGTAGATCAGCAGTCGGTCGACGTGTCCCCCCTCATCGGTGGAGACATCCACCGCCGCAGCGATGCTCTCATCAGTCTCAGCGGACCATTCGATGGTGGTGCGCCAGACATAGGGGTTGGTCGGTGACCAATCGAAGGAGACAGCGACCAGACTCGGGGCGAGTCGGTCGACGATGGTGACGGTCGCATCGGTGCTGGGTCGCGCGCCATCTTCGTCCATGTCCGAGAGTTGGACATCGACGAGCTTGACCTCCGCGTCCCACACCCCGAAGTCGTAGCGACCGGTTGACCAGACGCCCGTGTAACTCACTGAGATGTCATCCCAAGCGAGCGGAATCGAGGTCACCTCACCGCCTTCACGTCGAGTCAACTCCACCGAGGCGTCGAGACCAGCGCGGTCGGTCAACTCCTCTACGGTGAAGGTGATCGGCTCGTCATGGCGCCAGGTGCCGGTCAGCATGCCACCTGAGAACGGCCCGCTGCTGCTGCTCAGGACGAAGTCCGTGACCACCGGCGGGCCGGGCTGGATGCTGACCTGTAACGAGGGAGAAGGATTGGCGGAATTACCAGAATCATCCTGCATGTCACATGAGAAATCGAGCAGGGTCTGCGAGCCGGGACTGGCGTACTGCGCTGAATCATACTGCAGTTGGTACGCTTGGCGTTGTGCACTCCACTGCATCTGGTCGGGAGCCGCGGTGCTGTTCTGACCACTCAGTTCAAGCAGACAGAGGATGGTGAGGTTCTGCTCGCCGATCTGATCTGTCACCAGGAAGATCAGCATGTCACCGTGGCGGGCCTCGGTGGTCTCGACTCCATCCACCTCCATATTGACGTCACCCAGACGAGGTGCCATGTCGTCGATGGAGGTCACAGCGAGATTGGAGATGTGGATGGCTAGATCGAGATCCGAACTGATGCCGGTGGCCATCACCGGGAAGTCATGCCGGCAGCCCTGCACCAGGTACCACTCGGTGCATTCAGCCTGCACCATCGCCTCGATGCCCGTCACGAACTCACCTCCGCCACCGACCCGGTGGGTCAAGTTCCACGGCAGGCTGAGGTGGCTGAACACAGGGCTGGGAGCCTCGGAGGTCCAGTTCAATTCCAACCATCCCCATTCAATCCCCGACGCATCACTGCTGCCAGAGGTCGGCCAGGCGGCGGCCAGCGCCGCCGCGTCAAGGGCGATGTCATAGGCGGTGTCATCGTTGTCGACCGAGGCGAGTTGCGCTCGACCAACGCTCACTGTCACGTTGTTCGTCTGGTTCAGACCCAGCGCGGAGAGATGGATCCACCCGCTCTGCGGAACGGCGTCGAGAGGTACCGGAACCTCGACCTTGCCGGTGTACGGATTACCCGTTGAGGGAGGAGGGCCAGACGTGCTGCGCCATTCGGCGCTGTGGAACAACCTCACGCCATTGCCCAAGGGATCCTGCCCGTTCGCATCTCCCACGCGCCAGTCCTCAGTGGCGGGTAGGCTGCTGGTGATGGAGAAGGCGAGAGGGCGCTCACCTTCGAGTGCCGCCCACCACCAGGCCTCGTAGGAGAGACCGGTGATGGTCGGTGTCGACTGATCCGAACTGGTGTTCAGGTTAAGGCGGAATTGGAAGTGACGCAGGCGATCGGTGGATTGCGCGGTCAGGTTGAGTTGCTGCCATTCGCTCCAGGTGACGTTGTCCACAGTGGTGCGGAACTCACCGCCGACCGCCGTGCCACCAAGGATGATGTGGTTGACATGGAGGGTGAGTCCTTCGACGATCTCACCGACACCGAGAGCCTCACTGGTCCAAGTCCCGGAGGGGACACGCTGCGTACCGGCCCAGCCGGTGAAGGTGGTCGAAACCTGTGACCATCCGGCTGAGCCACTGGATCCAGCCCTGCCGGCAGTGCCACTTCCATAGGGCTGGCCTCCGGTTCCAGCGGAACCGCCGAACACGGATATCCTGCCGTTACCATGGATTCCATTCGCGGTGGTCGTGATGTTCACGGCACCTCCGCCACCGCCGCCGCCGCCATCGCCGCCGTCGTACATCAACAGACTGATCGGCTGCTGACGCATGCCGTTCGAGCCGTCGCCGCCATCTCCACCCTTCGCCATGACGGAGCCGGTCTGGCCCCACCAGACATTGTTGGCGATGATCAACACCGAGCCGCCGGAACCACCGCCTGCACCAGCGACGCCCCGCCCACCATTGGCAGGCGTACGGCCGTTGGCCCCGTCCTCGCCATTGGCGGTGATCGTGCCGTTGATGTAGATGTTATTCGCGATCAGGATGATCAGGCCACCGCCTCGACCACCGACTGATTTCACAGTCGTCACTCCAGCAGAGGTGGTCTGGGTGACGTTGCCACCTGCGGAGCCGGGCTCGGTGCCGTTACCGTAGGACATGTTGGTCCTGTTGCCGTTCCCACCGCCGACTCCTCCGGCCCCTAGGTGAGCACCCCCATTGGCACCCATGCCAGAATTTCCTGCATGGCTACCCAACGCACCATGTCCGTGGCCACCCCAGACGGTACCGTCCGAGCGAATCGCGGCATTGGCTTCGATGATGATCGTCTCCGCCGTGATCTGCAACCGTGCCCCAGTCGAGTTGATCAAGCCCGAGCCGGACACGTGCACGGTGTTGTACGAATGGTTACCCTGCATGTTGAGGGTCCCATTGACGTTCAATGTGCCCGAACTGGGCCAAGGAGCTCCCGCGGCGCTTCCCCAGCCGGCGAATGTGCTCGTGGTGATCACCCCGGCAGTGCCGTTGGTGCCCGCCGAGCCGGACGGGCCGGTGCCTGAACCTGCTCCGCCGCTACCGCCGGCTCCAGATGCCAATGATACGGTTCCCTGGTTGCTGTAGCCGTTGGCGAGCGTGATGATGGCTATACGGCCTCCACCGCCGCCGCCGCCGCCATGGCCTCCAGCGTTGTTCGGACCCCAACCGCCAGTGGCGCTCGCCTGCGCGGCGCTGCCGTCGCCACCGACGCCGCCGAGCGCGCTCACCTGGCCCCACTGGGTCACGGACAGCTGGTGAGCCTGTAGCAGGATGCCGCCGCCAGAGCCGCCGCCGGCTCCGTGGTTGCCCGGACCTGAACCATTGCTGCCGAGTCCGGCGCCATCCCCGCCATCCTCTCCGTCCGCACTCAGGACCCCTGTGATGGTGATGTTGCGGGCGATCAGTGTCAGTTGACCTCCACCGCGACCGCCGATTGCTCGTGTTCCACCGCCGAGGCTGGAGATGTTGCCTCCGCTGGAGCCGGCTTCGCTGCCGTTGCCGTATGCGCTCCCTCCGGCTCCCTGATTGGCGGTGCCATTGGCGTTGCCACCATCGCCTCCGTCTCCACCGTGGCCCGCCCCCCCGGCACCGTAGTTGTAGGACTGAGGTCCGGTGGGAGAGGAGTAGCCGTACGACCCGTTGCCGCCCCGTCCGCCACCACCCCAGTTGCTGCTGTCGGCGTAGATCGCGCCACCCGAGGCGATGACGATCTCATTGGCGATGATCGTGAGCGGTCCGTCCGCGATGATGGTGCCGCACGGGGCGACGATGCCGCACTGCACCCGCAGGACGTCGAAGGCGTGGGTGCCGTTCCAGGTCGTCAGCCCGAGCACGGTCATGTTCTGTGTGCCGACGCCCGGAATCGAGCCGTTGCCGGAGATGGTGGTGGTTGAGAGTTCGATGCCTGCGGTGCCGAGCGTGGTCTGCTGGAACGTGCCATTCGAGAACAGCGGATTGCCGGCGTTGAGCGTGTTGTTCTGCCATTGCTGGACCGGCCCGCCCCCGAAATCGAACTCGACCTCGGTGATTCTGGTTCCATTGGTGTAGATGATTGACGTGGTCTCATTGAGCGAGGGGTGCAGAACCCTGCTTCCGGGCGGGTGCTTTGGGGAACTCGACTGTGATTCTTCCCACTGATCGATACCATTCTGGACCGCAGGGAACTGGCTGATGACGCTGCCCAGCATCAGGAAGGCCAGCAGCAGCGCCAGCCGACTGCGCGCATACGTCCCGCTCATCAGACATATCTGCCCAATGCCATCGGCCATAGTAGTTGGCAATCAGAGTTCGGGCGCCCAGGGCGCCATCAAGCGCTCACGAGGTTGCGCAGTACGGTCTGGAGAATACCTCCATTTCGGTAGTAGTCAACCTCAACTGGGGTGTCGAGACGGACGGTCGCCTGGAACTCGATGTCCGAGCCGTCCGCCCTGTGAGCGGTGACGGTGATCTCGGAGAGCGGTTCGAGGTCGCCCGAGGCGGGAATGTCGAAGGTCTCGGTGCCGTCGAGGCCGAGCGAGTCGGCGTTCTCTCCCTCGGGGAAGGTGAGCGGCAGCACTCCCATGCCGATGAGGTTTGAGCGGTGGATGCGTTCGAACGAGGTGGCGATGACCGCCTTCACACCGAGCAGCAATGTCCCCTTGGCGGCCCAATCACGTGAACTGCCTGCGCCGTATTCCGTCCCTGCCAGCACGACCAGCGGAATCCCATCCTGCTGATAGCGCATGCTCGCATCGAAGATGCTCGTCACCTCACCGGAGGGGAAGTGGGTGGTGAATCCCCCTTCCGTTCCCGGTGCCACCTGGTTGCGGATGCGCACATTGGCGAACGTGCCGCGCAGCATCACCTCATGGTTGCCACGACGTGAGCCGTAGGAGTTGAAATCGCGTGGTGTGACTCCTTTGTCCATCAGATATCTGCCCGCAGGTCCGGTGTGCGGGAATGCGCCGGCGGGGGAGATGTGGTCCGTGGTCACCGAATCACCGAGTTTCACCAGCACATGAGCACCTGTGATCGGTACGATGGGAGGCGCTTGCAGGCTGATGCTCTCGAAGAAGCTCGGCATGCGGATGTAGGTGGAATCATCATCCCACGGATAGAGCGGAGAGGAGCCTGAGGAGATGACATCCCAGCGCGGCTCGCTCATGATGTCGGCGTAGCGCAAGCGGAACATCTCGGGAGTGACCGCAGCCGCCATCGTCACCTCGATCTCGGCATCGCTCGGCCAGATGTCGGCGAGGAAGACAGGGTTGCCATCCGGGTCGTTGCCGAGCGCATCGCTCTCGAAGTCCGTGTCCAAGGTTCCCGCCAGCGCATAGGCGACGACCAACGGTGGGCTGGCCAGATAGTTCGCCTTCACCTTCTGGTGGATCCTGCCCTCGTAGTTTCGGTTTCCGGAGAGAACGCTGCCGACAACCAGATTCGCGTCATCCACCGCTGCGCCAATCGCCGTATCAAGCGGCCCTGAGTTGCCGATGCAGGTGGTGCAGCCGTAGCCGACCACGCTGAACCCAAGCGCATCCAGATCATCAGTCAACCCAGCGGCATCGTAGTACTCGGTGACGACGCGACTTCCGGGAGCCAGACTCGGCTTCACCCACGGCTTGATTTCCAGCCCGAGTGCGCGCGCGTTGCGCGCCAGCAGCCCTGCCGCCAGCATCACGCTCGGATTGGAGGTGTTCGTGCACGAGGTGATGGCCGCGATCACCACGTCCCCGTGCTGCAGGGAGAAGTCCTTGCCCTCCACCTCCACCTCAACGCCCGCGTCTTCCTGTGCGACCCCATGGCCATGGTTGCCCAGCGGTGCGGTCAGGCTGTCACGCCAATGCTGCTTCATCTGCGAGAGGTCCACCCTATCCTGCGGCCGCTTCGGCCCGGCGAGCGACGGGTCCACGCTGGCGAGGTCGAGGGTGAGGCTGGAGGTGAATTCGGGAGAGGGCGTGTCGGGTGTGAGGAACATCCCTTGGGCACTCAGGTAGCGCTTGACATTCTCCACGTGGTCGGCATCCCTGCCGGAGAGCAGCAGGTAGTCGAGGGTCTTCTGATCGACGGGAAAGAACCCACAGGTCGCACCGTATTCGGGTGACATGTTGGCGATGGTCGCTCGGTCGGGAAGAGAGAGGGAAGCCAGGCCTGCTCCATGGAATTCTACGAATTTCTCCACGCAGCCGTGCGCGCGCAGCATCTCGACTATCCGGAGGGTCATGTCGGTCGCCGTCACACCGGGTCGGAGAGCCCCGGTGAGTTCGAATCCGACCACTTCTGGGAGCAGCATGTAGATCGGCTGGCCGAGCATCACAGCCTCAGCCTCGATGCCGCCTACGCCCCAACCCAATACACCCAGTCCGTTGATCATCGTGGTGTGCGAGTCGGTTCCGACCAGCGTGTCGGGAATCCATA
>JAKUTA010000007.1 GCA_022447885.1 Candidatus Poseidoniales archaeon
AATCGATGATTTGCTCCGACATTATGGCCTTGAAACTGATTACAATCCTGTAACTCGACGAACGAGATATTACGACTCAAATTAACATAGGGCGTCACCCCAATCGCATAGGGTTTCGCAAGAATCTCAGAGGGTTTCTAGAGGGATTGGCGTGCGGTCGCACGCACTACCCTCTAGGTCGATTACTCTTCTTCGTCGTTGGATCCTTTCCTGTCGATGTAGGCGTAGAGCAGCAGGACGATCACCAGCACGATGCCCGCCCCGGGACCGAAGTTGCGCACATTCATCACAGCCTCGGTATCGATGTAGTTCAGGCCGTCAGCGGTCGCAGTCGCCGTGTTCCAGTGGTCCTCTGGCCCCGGACTGCCATCCCCGTTGACTGAGTTGCCGTAGAGGGTGAAGGTCACCCGGATGCGCTCGGTGCTCGGCGCCGTCCACAGCACCGTCCACTCCCGCTGGTCATTCCCGGCAGCCGTGTGCGTGGCCTCGCCATCATCCATGATCTGCACTGCTCCATCCTCAGCCATGACGCTCAACTCTCCCGCGTCCGCCCGCAGGTTGAACCCGCCCTGGTTGCTGCTGTTCTCCGTGATATTCGGTCCTCCTTCGATGCGCACGGTCAGCTCGTGGGTCGAGTCTCCGCGGAACTTCTCGGGCAACCCCTCGATGTGCACCTGCACGTCGTCGGCAGCGGCGGACGAATGGCAGAAGCAGCCGCTGGTGATTCCGGTGATGCCGGTCTCCTTGGCGCTCACGGGCGCGGTGAGCGTCGAGGCGCCTGCAACCAGTGCGGCCAGCAGCAGCAGCGTGAGCGCGACGCTGCCCAATCGCAGGTGAGCCATCGCTGCGCGATGGGGGCGCGGTCCTTCAATCACTTCCCGCGCATCAGGCGTACTTCTCGCACGACTTGCAGAACTCGGCATCGTAAGCGGGGATGAACATCAGCTCGCCGTCGCTGCAGTGGGGACACGGCTTGCCGGTGGGCAGCATCTCTCCCTTCTGGCCCTCTTCGGTCGTGGAGGCCTTGGCAGCCTTGGCAGCCTTCTTGGGTGCCACCGGTTCAGGCATGATCTCCCCTCCCGGCAAGGGGGGCATGGCAGGTGGCCCCTTCTTGCGGCCGAGCACCATGATCGCACCACCGATGGCGAGCAGCAGCAGGAGCGCTCCGACGATGATGCCGATGATGACCATCATGTTGATTCCACCCTCGGACGTTCCTGAGGTGTCTGAGTCGCCCCCATCTCCTCCACTCGTGTCACCGCCGGTGTCGCCACCGTCGCCGCCCGTATCGCCTCCCATCGGGAAGTTGAGCATGTTGCGCGGGTCGGTTCCGTTCTCGGCCTCCTGCACATCCGTGAACCCATCACCGTCGTCGTCATCGTCGTTCTCGTCCGAGATCCCGTCATTGTCGAGGTCAGGGCAGCCGCTGCGGTCGATGTACGAGAAACCCTCCTCGTTCGGGCAGTCGTCCCCGTTCGTTCCGCTGAGGTTGTCACCGAACCCGTCGCCGTCGGAGTCGGTCTGCTGACTCGCATCCAGCGGCATGAAATCCAACTTGTCGCTCACACCATCGCCGTCGTTGTCGCGCTGGGACGGCCCGCAGCCGTTGAGGTCCGCTCCCTCGCCCGGCAGGGTGTCGGGACACTGGTCCTCGCCGTCGGGCACGCCATCTCCATCGCTGTCACGCTGTGAATCGTCGCATCCCTGGGCATCGACCGTGCTCAGGTCCTGCGTGTTGTCGCAGCCATCCAGGTCATCGGTCACTCCGTCCCCGTCGCTGTCCCGCTGACTCGCTGAGCAGCCGGTCCAATCCGTGTCCATCCGTTCGTTCGGGGGGGTGTCCGGGCACAGGTCGTCCGAATTCGGGATGTAATCCCAGTCGTCGTCCCGCTGGTCATACGAACAGCCGTACCCGTCGATGTCCTCGGCGCCGTAGGGAGTGTTCGGGCAATCGTCATCGCCGTCCTCGACGAAGTCGTGGTCCGCCTCCCACGCGTGGCGCACGATCTGGCGCAGTTCATCGGAGTCTGTGGCGACCGTGTGGTACCAGATGTGCTCCCAGCCGTTCTCGTCCACGAGCAGCTTCGGGTAGAAACCGGAGGTCACGTCTGGAAGCAGGGTGAGGGTCTCATGGCCGGTGCGTGTGGGTGAGGCGATCTGCAGGGCGTCCATGTCGTTGTTGTACCAAGCCACGTGAATGCGACCGGTCACATCGGAGTCGACGGTGAGATACCGCGCGCCGTCGGTGGAGAGTTTGGCCACCTGATGGTAGGTGAACTCACTGCCATTCCACTCGGCGACCTGGACCGTGCACTCCTGCGGCGCGTCACACAGGTTGTCGCTCGCCTGGTCCGTGCCGCGGTGGTAGGCGATCAGCAGTTTGCCGTCGTCGGTGACGTCGACGTCCAGTCGGTAGAAGTTGACCACCCCGTCGGTGGTGACGTTGTGGATGTCCCAGCCGCTGCCGTTGTCCACTGCCAGTCGGATCATCTGCGGGTTGCTGCTGTAGTACGCCACGTGCGCGACATCGTTCACGTAGGCGACGCTGGCGTAGGTGGCGTTCGGGGTGACGGATTCCTCGACCCAGCTTCCCGTCTGGTCTCGTGCGACCATCAGTTGATTGTAGATTCCAGACGAATTGGTGAAACTGACCATCCGATTGCCGGTTGAATCGATGGCGATGTCGGTGTACCAGCCGTTGGACCTTGTCTCGCTGAGCGTCTCGAACGTCCACCCGCTTCCGCTGTTGCTGGCGATGCGCGGCGCCGAATTGTTCGTCCAGCCGAACTCAGTCTGGTCGGTGTACGCCATGTAGGCGATGTGCTCGCTGCCGTCGGGTGCGATGGCGATGCTCACGTAGCGCCCCACATCTCCCCCGGAATCGATCGTCTCCTCGACGCCCCATACGCCGGGAGCGGTCTCGACCATGTAGCCTACATTGCAGTCAGAGGTGATGTTGGCCGGGTTGTTGTCGCAACTGACCTCACCCTCTTCCAGCCCTTGGTAGTGGACCAGTCGGCGCAGACCATCCGCTCCCATGACCACATCGACATACTGCGAGTTGTCACCGACGCTGGTCAGCGACTCCTGCACCCAATGACAGCCAGTCGCATCGATGGTCGCTGCTGGCGGTGTCCCCGCGCAGCGGTCGGCCCCGTCCGCGATGCCATCTCCATCAGAATCTGCTGCCGGAGAGGCGACGATCAGGTTCTCGTCGTTGCCGTCGTAGTACGCGAACACCTCCTTGTCGTCGGAGTCGAGTGCCAAACTGGCGAATTCTCCGACATCCCCAAGACTCGCCACCTTGATCTTCGACCAGGTGCCACCGATCTCCGGTCGGGTGAGCACCAGATCGTCGTTGGTCTCGTCGCGGTAGGCGAGATGCACCTCGTCTGCACTGTCCAGCACCATGCGCAGGTATGCACCCAGATAGGCGCTCCCGTTATCGATGAGCTCGGTCGTCCACGCACCGTTCCCGTCACCGGTCGCCAGTCGCACGGAGTCGAATCCAGACAGGTTCTGGTAGGCGACGAACGGATTGTCATTGGAATCAAGTTCCAGATTCGCCCAGTACCCAGTGGCGTAGGAACTGCCCGAGGCGTTGATCTCGATGCGTTCGACCTGCCAGTTGCCGCCGCTGAACTTCGCGTAGCGCGGTCCCCACTCATACCAGGCAGCGAAAGTGGGAGGTGGTCCGAGCACGTCCTCCCCGGTCACGATGCGTCCGTAGTATCCGACCCGCGGATTCCCGTCCGCTCCGATCTCGATGTCGCTGTAGCGCCCGATGTCAGTGAAGTCGGTCCACTCAGAGTGGCCGAACTCACCCTCGTCCACCTTGCCATATCCCCAGGTGTCGGTCGACTGTTCCCAGGATGCGAAGGAGAGGTTGCAGGTGCAGCGGGTGCCGCTGCGGATGGTTCCGGTGAGGAAGGTGTACCACTCGTCGTCATCTGGGGTGAGCGTGAAACCGATCCTGCCGCTCCCCTGGTAGGGGTTGTTCTCGCCGGTGTCCTCGCCCGGTGCCACCGTGCTGGTGCTCCACGTGCTGCCGTCGTAGCGAGAGATGCGCAGCACCAGGTTCGTCACGTCGAAGGAGGCGATGCGCGGGTTGCCCGCCGAGTCGATCTCGATCTCGGTGTACTTGCCGATGTCCCCGAAGGAGTACACTGTATCGATGGTCCAGGCCCAGCCGTTCCAGTGCGCCACCTTCAGGTCCCGATTGGCGGCCCCGTAGTAGGCGACCCAGATGTCGTCATCGTCGGTGATGGCCGTGCTCGTCCACTTGCCCGTGTTGCCGTCCTCGTCGGCGGTCACGTGCAGCCATGATGTGGCGCCGACGCGGGCGGCTGCGGACCACTGCTCCATGTCGAGCAGTTCGCTGAGGTCCGCCGCTGGTTCGAGGCTGCTGGAAGGCGCCTCCTCGACACCGATCATCGCCGGTGCGAGCGGAGCGAACATCAGCGCCATCAGCAGCGCGAGCAGCCGAGCACGAGAGGCGATTCGAGTGGTCATCATCCGCGTCAGACCCCACTTTCTGATTAAGCCTCACGGCTGACTGACATCGAGTGCTCATCGCGCTATTCACGGCTTGTGCGCCAAGCCGTGCATAAGAATGGATATGAGGCAAGCCACCCCAGTAGGGGTGATGAGCGGAGCGGATGACCCGGACAACCGTCCCGATGACCTCCCTGACGACCTCGACCGGTCGGGCGATGGCCTCATCACGCCGGAGGAGTTGGTCGAGCACTTCGACCTCGACCACGACGGCGAGGTGACCGTCGAGGAGTTCAGCGAGGAGCACAAGCAGGACCGCATCGACAAGGAGCTCGAGCGGATCAAGAAGCGGCGCTCGGACAGCGGTCGCCGCCTCATCCGCGGCTTCGAGGACATCGTGCTGTTCAGCGGTGTAGTCTATGGCGCGGTGTTCCTGGTGACGATGACCATACTCTCGTCCGGAGTGTTGGGGGAGGACATCTCCGATGAGGTCGGACCCGACCATTATCTCTCAACAACTTTCGTCGATCCCGGTGGAGAATGCCATGACACCTCGGGAATCCTCTGGGTGAGGATATGGGAGGATAATTCCGCGCAGAAGATTCGCTTGCGAGTCTCCATCCCTAGTGAGTGGCCGCACGCGCAGCAAAAGAAGGAACTTGGATACATCCTGATGAACAGCGATGGCGTGGCGGTGGAGGAAGATACATTCGGAAATCGCACCGAAGGCAACTTCGATTTCTCATATCAGTTCGACGGACTTTACTCCCTCGAGGTCTTGTTCCTCAATCTCACCGATTACAACATCTCAGCCAACGACAACTCCACCAAGAACGCCCCTTCATTCCTCGACGAGCCCGTCCGTGTCGAACTCGAGATCCATACTGAGACCTCCCAACTTCCTTGGAAGAAGGACGAGGTGGTCAAGCAGGCGACCATCATCGATGCCGGACCACGAGGCTGCTGGAGCCTGAAACAACTCGGTGGCTGGGCGTGGGTGCTCATGGGAGCCGAATGGGCTGGAGGGCGTGAGACGGCGATGCTCGCGGGTGGCTCGGCGGAGGTGCCGGCGTGGTGGATGGCGTACATCTCGCTGTCGATGAGCGTGTTCTTCCTGTTCGTCCAGTATCCGCTGATGTACCGTTTCTACCATCGTGACACCGATGACATGCTCAGCGATGACCAGGTGAAGCGGCTGGTGCGCCGTGCGCTCGAGAGGAGTGAGCGGAAGTTGAACATCGTCATCGATTGGGATGATTTCCGCATGCGAAAACGGGATCTGTCGATCGACGTGCTGGTACCCTACGAGACCACGCTGACGACGGTGATCAAGGGTGGCCAGGGATCCAAGAGCCTGATCCGCGATGAGATGCTCAAGGAGGTGCTCGCGGAATTCAAGGAATTCCGGCAGATCACGCCTTTGCAACTGGAGGCGAAGCCGCAGGGAGGTTCGCGCGGCGGGCTCGAATCCTTGACCGAGGGTCGCTCTGACATCTCGCTTCCGGAAGTCAGCAGCGAGCGCCCGGCGCTCGTGGAGGACTACTCCTCCTTCTTCGAGGACCTGAACACCCTGGCGAACGTCGAGAGGGTGGTCCAGAAGGCGCTCAAGGACTTCTGCGTGCTGCACCAACTCGTTGAGAAGGGAATCTGGGTCGGTGTCGACGAGCAGCACGTGCTGGTGCGCATCATCTACAAGCCGAAGACAAGCTTCGCCTTCTTCCGCTTCAAAGAGTCACGCGTCAGTGTGCGCTCGCGTGTGCACGACCACCTGATGCTCACGGTAGGGGACGACATCGGGGAGCGGGAGTTGGTGGTCTCAGCCAGCAACCTCGTGCACACGCTGGCCGACAGGTCGGCGGCAGGTCGCATCGAGGAGGGCAAGGGAAAGCTCACGGGAGGACAGGCGTTCGTCGCCAAGCAGGAGGGAATTGCAGGAACGTTGCTGCAGACCCAGTTCATGGGAGACATCCTCTCCTCTGTCGAGTACGTCGCCCACGCTAATCGAGAGCGCATTGACCGCTGGGGATTCTGGGGCCTGATCCTGTTCGTCTGGATTCCATTCATGGCCTCGGGTGTGCTGGTGGGCGCGATGCTCGGGCTGGTCGCCCGCATGTCCTTCCCGCGTGTGTTGCTCGCCTGTTCCGTGGGAGGAGCGGCCGCCTCGATCACCTGGGCGTACACCGCGGAGGGCATCATCAACATCCTGCACGCGCTCAAGGCAGACCTGTTGATCCCGATCATCATCTTCGTCATCTTCATGCTCGCCGTGTTGCACATCCGCACCAACAAGCGCCGTCGTCAGGAGATGCTGTTCCAGGAATCGCTCAAATTCTTCGGTGGCGATCTCGAGGAGTCGGAGCAGGCGTGAGTCCACACCGGAAACGGTGAAGGTGGCAGGTTCAGAGCATAGCAAATGCCGGGGAAGAGAGTAGCCGTGCTCCTGTCGTTCTGCGATCAAGCGACGTTGCCGACCTTGTTGGCGATCCACAGTCCGATGAGATAGGCCACGACGGTCAGACCGCCGGCGATCCCCAGCGCGGGCCAGAACTCCATCCCCTTGCGTAGCAGTTGCGGCAGTGCGATGAACAGCACGAGTGAGGGAATCACCAGCCAGAGCACACCCTCGGCGAAGTCGGCCACCTTCTCGGTATCGCGTGTGTCATTGTGCAGCCAGATCATCGCCAGCACCGACACCAGCGGGATCGACACCAGCAGCGCCCCGAACAATTCCGAGCGTCGAGCGACCTCGCTCGCGCCGACGACCAATCCACCCGACAATACCCAGCGAACAGCGAGCTGCCACCACACCATGGACAACCGGCCAGCGGGGCGGCTCCTTGACCTATCGCCCTCAGTGAGAGAGTTCCTTCGTCTTCTCTACCAAGTCCATGAGGCGCACCCGGAACAGTCCCAATGGCACGACGGCAACGCTTGCGATGACGACTCCGAGTGCGGTGAACAGTACGATGTCCCACTGGACTGGGAAACTCATCGTGAACGCCCAGTTGCTGAACGCGGCGCCCATCCATTCGGCTGCCACGATCGAGGCGACAGCGCCTACAACTCCCCCAATGATACCGATCACGAGATGTTCGAACAGCATGATCGTGACCAGTCTCGACGAAGATGCGCCGAGGGTGCGCAGCGTGGCGAACTCGTTGTCGTGCTCGGTGATGTTGATCATCAGCGTGTTGAGCAGCACCGCGATCGCGATGAGTGCACCGACGATGATGAACACCGAGAATAACTTCGTTGAAGCCTCCCACGACTCATCCATCACCTTCACCATCGCCGCCTTGTCGATGATCGATGAGACTCCCTCGACTTGATTCAGGCTATCATCACTGGAGATGTTGGCGTCTCCGATGTTGCGCAGGTAGAGCACATTGTGCGCATTCTCGCCGATCACTCCGGTGCCGTCCAAAAGATCGCCATGGTGAACCCATACCGAACGCTGCGCCTCATCGACCACCCCAACCACCGTGAAGCGGAATTTGGTGATTCCCAAGCGCACCTCGACCTCATCCCCGATGTTCCATCCAAGGAATGTGTTGACGCCGGAGTCCACCACCACTTCGGGAATCGATGCACCGGGCTCTGGTAGACGACCATCGAGTAATCTGGAGGTGTGCATCGTTGCACCGGGTTCCTCGCTGAATCCTTCCATCAAATGGAGAATCATGATGCGCGATTCTCCCGAGGCGTTGATCGGCGCTTCGAAAGCCCACTCCACGTCGTACGAGTCACTGTTCTCCTCCACCCAGGTTCGTAGCGCCTGATTGTTGATCGGATCGCACCCGACCCTGACGTCCCAAGTCTCTGCCTCGTGGGTCTCCTTCACCCACTGCAGCATCCCCTCGGTGATCATCGTCATGCTGCTCACCAGGATGAGTGACAGGCCTAGACCGAAAACGGTCATCGTCAGTCTTCCGGGGTTGCGAAAGGTCGAGCGGAATCCGAGTCCGACGGAAGGTGGCATTCCGCTGGTCGCCCAAGCGACGAACGGGTTCGGCTTGGCGCCAGCCTGCTGCCTCATCACCTCAAGTGGGGAGAGTTTGATCGCCTTGCGCGCGGGCAACAGGCCGAACAGCAGTAGAATGGCGAGGACCGACCCCAGGACCATGAGCGAGATGTCGTCGTAGTGATTTTCTACGACCACCGGCATGGCGGCGATGAAGTCGAAGTACCACTCGGTCATCCCCGCTGACAGGTAACGACCGAGCCAGACGCCCACAGCGCCCCCCACCAGTCCGTGGAAGGCTGGCACCGTGAGATATGACATCAACAGGGCCGGAGACTTCACCCCGATGGTGCGTAACACCGCGATCTCCCGGCTCTGACGCTTGACCAGCCGCTCAAGGCTGATGCTCATCACCAGAGCAGAGATTCCAGCCAGCAGCACGAGGAACACCGGTGTGGTCTTCTTCGCCCCCTCGAGGTCCTGGCGCATCGCCTCGACGCTCCAGATGCTGCTGCGATCTGCGGTCTGTACCTTGTCAATTCCGCGCGCCCTGAATTCCTCATCGAGGCTGCCACGCAGTCGGTCGAGTTCCGCCCCTTCGTTTGCCATCGTGTCGAGGAAATCGTGGTCGGGTGTACCCTGAACGTCGATCAGCATCGAGTTTCGCAGGTCGGTTTCCATGCCGAGGTTGCTCAGCAGTTCCTCTACTGGCATGTATACCACAGCGAGGTTCCCCATCGCCATCGCCAACTCACCATCGTTGACAGTGTAGAAGAGGTGATTGGCGTGGTTGGCATATCCTGTGACGTTGAAGGACACCTCTTGGCCGCCAAGGATCAGGGTCACTTGGTCCCCAGTGGCGATGCCGAGATGCCTGAACATGTTCCTGTCGACCGCCACTTCCCCCGGACCATCAGCCATCTCGCCCGAATCCTCGTCGAACCACGGAATGCTGACTTGAGCACCGGAAACGAATCCATGGGCGATGAGCGTGATGTTATCGCCGTCCGGAGTGATGAATTCCTCGCGATGGGTGTAGTGGGTGTCACACCTGTTGATCGCGAGATCAGTGCCGGAATATTCCACAGTCACATTGTCGCATGCAGCCATCATGTCGGACTCGTTGTAGCGAAATCCCGGGAGCGCGGTGACCACCACGTCAGCGAGGTTCGTCTCGCGGTAGAAGTCATCGTAGACCAGTCCGGCATTGCGGGAATGCTCCCACATCATCACACAGAGTGAGCTTGCCAGAATGACGAGCACCATGAACAGGGCCGTCAGCATGCCACCGCGCATCTGACTGCGTACCAACCGCTTGACCAGGAGCCACATCGGAACTACCCCTACGCCTCTTCTTCATCCTCAGACTCAGTTTCCAGCACGTTCGAGACCGCACCGGCGAGCAAGCCCCCAACCGACTTCACCGCCTTCTCGACCACCCCGACAGCAGCCTGGGCGACAGCCTCAGCCGTGTCCATGGTGGCGTGCAGGGCCGCTCGGCCCCCCGGCTCATCACCGACGAGTTTCCCCGAGTCCATCTGGATGACACGGGTGGCGTACTTCGTCAACGAGCCATCGTGAGTCACGATGATGGCGGTGATCTTCTCCTTGCGACACACCTTGACGAGGACCTTCATCACCTGCTCAGTGGTTCCTGAGTCGAGGTTGCCGGTCAATTCGTCACCGAGCAGCAACCTGGGCGACTTCGCCAGGCTGCGGGCGATCGCAACACGCTGTTGTTCCCCACCCGACAGTTCTGACGGGAAGCGGTTCTCCATGCCTGCAAGACCGACCATGTTCAACACCTGCAGCGCTCGTTCCTTGTCGCGGCCACCGTGGATCTCCTGGGCGAGGATGACATTCTCCAGAGCGGTGAGGTCACCGAGCAAGTTGAAGAATTGGAACACATAACCCACGTTCTCTCGCCTGAAATCGGTCATCTTCTCCAACTTCGAGGAGCGCGGCAGAGTGTATCTCAGATAGTGAGGAATCATGAATATCAGCCACATGATGAGATTCAAGACAGCCTCGGGAGGCCAGGTCAACAGACGCAAGGCTGGGTGAGGGGTTGGGATTGAGATTCTCCTTCGCTTCTTCGCCGCAGGCGCACTCGGAACCAATTCACCATCGAAGTGGTAAGTGCCCGAGGTGGGGCTGTCCAATGCGGACACGATGTTGAGCAGCGTTGTCTTTCCAGACCCCGAGGGTCCCTGCAGCATCACCACCTCTCCTTCCCGAACCTCGAGGTCTATCCCATCCAATGCGCGTACTACCACACCGCCGCTCACATAGTGGCGATGGACTCCCTTCAGACTGAGTAGTGCACCTCCGTTACTGACTGTCATCGTGCGGGCGAACCTGCAGGGTGCTTTACACCTGCCTCTCAAGAAATGAGGCGAAAATGAGTGGGCAATGTTCGCCGCCGTTGCTTGAATATGTGCTAGGGCAGCGATTGAATAGGGGGGCCGCACTTCCAAGGAAGGCCGGAGCGAGAGCCATGCGTGAAGTCACCATTTTCTGGAAGCGGCATCGGTTGCGCCAGTTATCGATCGGACCCCTTCTCGACATCGTGCAGACGGCGGTGTTCCTCGGTTACGTCGAACGCAACCCGAAGATCGTGCGCATCATGCTCAGGGTCGAGTGCCTGCCGGGGATGGACCCTTACGACCTCAACGAACTCGATGATATGGAGGTCGACGAGATCCTGGCTGAGCCCACTCCACTCGACGATTCCTGGATGATCATCCTACGCCAACAGCATCCGCTCACGATGCTCTCCGCCCGCGTCGGCAAAGCGACCATCCGCCCCGGCTCAAGACTCGATGCCGAGGGGCTGCACTACATCGTGCGCGGCAGCCCGATATCGATCCGCATCATCGTCAATGGTGCCAGAATGATGCTGCGCCCCGACCGCATCTCCGCATCCGGCGTCTCGCCGGAGGACCTGTCCGGGAACAGGCTGCTGTCCGAACGGCAGATGATCGTGCTCCAAGCAGCCCATGCGGCTGGATGGTACGACATCCCGCGCCGCATTACTCTTGGTGACCTCGCCCGCGAGCTCGAACTCGGGCGCTCGACCGTTTCTGAACATCTCGTGCGTGCTGAAGCCGCCCTCATCGACCAGTTCCTCAACGGAGATCCATCCTTCATGGACGAAGACATGGTCAATGGCGACTGATGGTGAAGTGCATGGGCGCCCCTCCTTGGCTCGGTGCGCACGTGTCGGCGGCGGGGGGGGTCGAGCTGGCTCCTGAGCGCGGGGCGCAGATCGGCGCGACGTGCATGCAGGTGTTCACCGCCAACCAGCGTCAGTGGGAGCCCCGTCCGCTGACCGATGCGCAGGTGGAAGCATGGTGGGCGGCCTGCCCACTACACGGTATCCAAAGAGTGGTGGTACACGCTTCCTATCTGGCGAACATGTCTGCTATAGAAGAGGACAAGTTGAGCAAGTCACGTGATGCCATGACCTTGGAGTTGGAACGCAGCCAACGGCTGGGGGTCCATGGTGTCGTCCTCCACCCCGGCTCCCATATGGGTGCTGGAGAGGATGCGGGCAATCGTGCGGTGGCAGAGAGTCTCTCAGACGTGCTCGAACGCACCGAGGACCTCTACGGCCCGCTCATCTGCGGGGAGAAGGAAGAGTCCGTGCGCATCCTGTTGGAGAATACCGCCGGCCAAGGGACGAACCTCGGCTGGAGATTCGAGCATCTCGCGGATATCCGTCGGCACCTGAATGCTGAGCATCGAGAGCGAGTCGGCACTTGCCTGGACACCTGTCATACCTTCGCCGCCGGTTACGACATCTCGACTCCGGCAGGATGGAACGCGACCTGGCGCGAGTTCGATGAGATCGTCGGGCTCGACACCGTCGGCGCCATGCATCTCAACGACTCCAAGCGTGAATGCGGCAGCCGCCGCGACAGACATGACGGGATCGGGAAGGGGGAGATCGGAGAGACCGCATTCCGGCTGCTGATGCACGATGAGCGATTCCATCACATCCCGATGGCTCTGGAGACTCCGAGCGGCATGGAAGGCTGGGCTGAGGAGATCGCGTTGCTGAGAGACTGGGCCGTCGTAGCGGCTCCATAGGAGCCGTTCGCGTGGCTGGCTGGCCCTCCGCAACCCACAATTAACCGCCGCTCCCAGCAGATCCAGTCTGAGGCGGGAATATGGAATCCGATGAGTGGGGCGACCGGGACGATGGCGACCTGCGCGGCGACAAACAGACCCTGCTGGAAAGCCTGCTTCCGAACGGCCGCGGAATCTGGGTCGCCGCTGACCACGGCGTGTCAAAGTGGCCCGTTGCAGGACTCGAAGACATGCAGAAGTTGGTGAACTCACTCACCGGCTCGGACGGCATCATGGCGGATGCGATCGTCGCTCACCGCGGCGTCATCGACCACATCGAGGTACCCCAGGATTGGACTGGGGGATGGGTGATGCACCTGTCGGCTTCGACTGTGCACGGTGGTGAACATGCGGATTGGAAGGTGCTGGCGGGGGATGCGGACACCTTGGTATGGGGCGCAGTGGAACGCTGTGCCAAGGCTGTGAGCGTGCAGGTGAATCTCGGAGAACCACAGGAGAACGAGATGATCCAGGCTCTCGGCGACGTCGCCGAAGCCTGCCGTGAGCATGACATGCCGCTGCTCGGGATGATCTACCCTCGCGGGCCGAACCTGAGTCCGGATCCCGATGATGAGACCAAGGGGGTGGCACACGCCGCCCGACTGGGATGGGAGTTGGGATGCGATGTCGTCAAGGTGCCATGGACGGGGAGCATCGAATCCTTCCGTCAGGTTTCCTCCTGCGTCCCTATTCCCGTGTTGGTGGCCGGCGGTCCGCACACGGACGATTTCGCCGACGTGCTGGTGAGGGTCCACGACGCCTGCCGCTACGCTGGTGCTGCTGGTACCTGCATCGGGCGGAACGTGTTCGCTGATGGCAACCCTGCCGAGCGCGTCATGCGCCTCAACCAGGCGATGGACCCGCTGTCGAAATACCAGGATCCGGGCATCCTCGACGAGTTGATGCAGTCCCGCTCGGAAGGTCCGTCGAATGTGGTCGGCAAACTCAGGGAGGGGTTCGTGGAGCGGTTCGGCGAACCTGACGAACAAGCCGATGAATCCGATGATTGATGGGGTGATGTGAGTGCAGCTCTGGTTGAGCGTCGCAGGTGATGCGGACAACAATGAATCACGTCCGGCGGACATGCTGCTCTGTCGTTCAGGTGACGAGGTGCCCGACTGGGCACTCGGAGATGGCGGTCCAAGCCTGTTGTTCGCTGCCGATGATGGCAGTCTGGCCGATGCTGAGGGACGGATTCGCGGTGCACACGTGTTCATCGACGACGCCGATGGTCAGCAGGAGGCGCGAGCGCTGGTCGGCATGGTTGATTGGATCCTGCTCACCTGTAGCGACTGGACGATGATACCGCTCGAGAACCTGGTCGCTGCAGCCGAGGGGAGCCCGACCCGGATTGCGGCGGCGGTCGACGAACTGGCACAATTGCAGGGCGCGGCGTTCGCACTCCAGCGCGGCGTGGATGCGTTGTTGCTCCCCTCCGACGATGCGCTGTGGGCGGAGGGTGAGCGGCTGGCGGCCGAACGTCTGGCGGCGCGAACTGGAGCCGAGGAGAGAGCGTCAGACCTGCTCGAACAAGAGGTGCTGCTCGAATCCATGACCATCACCTCCGTCGAAGTCTCTGGATTGGCAGATCGCGTGTGCGTCGATCTGGTGCAGCTGCTCGAAGTGGGTGAAGGGATCTTGGTCGGCTCGAGCGCCAATGCGCTCTGTTTGGTGCATGGGGAGACGCTTGAGTCAGCATTCGTCCCGCCGCGCCCGTTCCGCGTCAACGCCGGTCCGGTGCATGCGTACACCCTGCTCGCCGATGGGAGCACTCGCTACCTGTGCGAACTGGCCGCCGGCGAAGAGGTGCTGGTCGTCTCTCCAAAGGGATGCCGGCCCGTGGCGGTGGGGCGGCTGAAGATCGAGCAGAGACCGATGCTCCTGCTACGCTTCATCACTGATGGTGGAATCGAAGGTCAGTTGTTCGTCCAGCAGGCGGAGACGGTCCGGCTCGTTGCTGAGGATGGAACTGCAATCTCGGTGACCGAAGTCGAGGAGGGCATGCGTCTGCTCGGGAGTGCCGGCGCAGCCGGCAGACACATAGGCCAACCAATAGAGCAACGGGTCGAGGAGCGTTGAGATGGCTGTGCTGGGCCAAGGGACGGCGAACGGCGCTTGCAGCCTGCTCCATGCTCTGGGGGCTGGATATGGTTCCAGCCTCGGCCTGGATATCTCGACAAGAGTGCGGTTGCGCGACGACGAGCCCAACAACGTGGCCGACGACCCATCAAACCTGCTCGAGCACACGGTCAGCGTGTGGGAGGATGCCGGACTCTCCCGCCCGGCGAGATACCTGTTCTGGCAGGTGCGCAGTGACATCCCGGTAGGAGTGGGATTGAAGAGTTCGGCCGCTCTTTCAGTGGCGGCGATAAAGGCGTTGATACAGGCTACTGAAGTCGAGTTGGAAGATGCTGACATAGTGGATCTCGCCTCCCGCGCGCAACTCGCGGCCGGAGTGTCGTTCACCGGCAGCGTCGATGATTCTTGGGCGGCCCTGACACCTGGTTGGAAGGTCGTCGACCCCAACCTCCCAGCCGCTCAAGGGATCCTCTTGGAAGGCGAGTTCCCAGTGCCCGATGATTGGACTGTGATCATAGCCCTGCGTGGAGAGCGGGAGCTGCTGCCGGTCCCCGAGCGGTTCGCCATGGGAACCGAGCAGTTCCAAGCAGCAGTGAACGCCGTTGAGCAGGGGGACCTCTTGCTCGCCTTGACCCTGAATGGCCGCGCAGTGGCCACCGCGCTCGCTGATGGGCCTGGTCGCCGACTGGCGAACGACATGATGGTGTGGGGTGGGCGAGCGGCAGGAATCAGCGGTTCAGGACCAGCGATCATCTGCTTCATTCCCTCGAACAACCCAACCACGACCCGCCGCATCAAGACAACCCTCGAGCAGCGTGGTTTTGAATCCATAGAGACGAGAGTCTGGTCTGGATGATCTGCTCGGTGAGGTGATTGCATGAGCATGCGGATGGGAGAAGCGCTCTCGGTCACACTGTTCGGAGAGAGCCATGGACCTGCTGTCGGAGCGCTGCTCGAGGGGCTCCCCGCAGGCACCCCGATCGACATGGAGGGATTGGCTCAGGATATGGCGGCGCGCAGCCCAGGAGGTCCACTCGCCTCGAAGCGGCAGGAGAGCGACGTCTGCGAACTGATCTCAGGTGTCTACGAAGGTCATGCCACCGGTTGGCCCATCCTGATCCTCATCCGCAACCGCGACGCCCGCTCCTCGGACTACGACTTCTTGCCCGAGCACCCGCGACCAGGCCACGCAGACCTTCCTGAACTCACACGTTCCGAGGGGAGTTCAGACCCGCGCGGCGGCGGAAGCCACTCCGGGCGGTTGACGGCGGGCCTTGTCGCCGCCGCCAGCATCTGCCGCCCACTCGCCGCCGCTCTCGGAGTCGACGGTATCGAAGCGCACACTTCGACGGTGGGGGACATCGAGGCGCAGGGGATCGAGAACTGTCCAGCGGGCGCAGGCGATGACTATGCGCGCATCCGCTGCCGCGATGCGGACGCAGCGCGGAACATGGTGAAGTTCGTCGAACAGGTGCGCAAGCAGCGAGATTCGGTGGGCAGCAGCGTCGAACTGCGCATCTCAGGCCTCCCGCTCGGATTCGGAGAGCCGTGGTTCGCCGGTCTTGAACCGGCGCTCGCCCACGCCCTGATGGCCATCCCAGGAGCGCGCGCGGTCGAATTCGGTCGCGGCGTGCACGCCTCGAGGATGCGCGGCAGCGAGCACAACGATCCATGGGAGGCCACGGAATCCGGACCCAGGCCGGCGGGAGAGCGAGCGGATGGGGCGCTCGGGGGGTTGGCTACCGGGGCGGACCTGTTCGTGAGATTGCATCTCAAGCCTCCCAGCAGCATCCCGCAGGAGCAGTTGACCCTGCATCTGGAGACAGATGAGCCCAAGCCATTGGTGGTCGGGGGCCGGCATGACCCGGTGCTCGCCCCGCGGGTGGTCCCGGTCGTTGAAGCGGCGGCGAGGCTCGTGCTGTGTGACCTCGCTCTACGCGGAGGGTGGTCGAGGTGAGGGAATCGGCAGAGGTGCACAAGTTCGGGGGCTCCTGTCTAGTGCGGCGGGATGATCTCATCGCCATCGTGCGGCGAGTGGCCGCCTCCACCTCGCAACAGGTGGTGGTTGTATCCGCCTTCCACGGTGTTACCGACCGCCTGCTCGACCAGCTCGATCGCGGCGAGGCGGCGAACATCGACGCGTTCACGGCCGCTATCGAAATGACTCATCTCGAAGCGGCGCCTGAGACTGTG
>JAKUTA010000070.1 GCA_022447885.1 Candidatus Poseidoniales archaeon
GTCCAGCATCGACGCGGCCGGATGGACGTGCATCCGTGTCGCGGGTGACATCCCACAGCCATTGGTAGAAGCGAATCTGGATTGGAAGGCCTGCCGAGAACCCACTCGTCCCCGCGCTCGCCTTCAGGTCGACTATGCGCACCGAGCCATCCCAGCGCTGCACCATGTCCAGTTCTCCAGCCGCCCAGCCGTCGGGGTGGAACTGCCGCTGAGGTTCGGCCACGCGCGGGTCCTTCACCCATGGGCGCGCCACCTCCCAAGCCTCCCACAGTGAGACTGACCCTTCCTTCTGGAATCCGGCCGCGGCGCTGCGAGATGACTGTTCACCGGGCTTCACAGGTTCTTCATCCCAGCAAGGCGCCGGTACCCCGAATGGATCACCCGATTCACGATAGGCAGAGAGGTGCGGACCTCCACCTGCCTGTAAGCAAGCATTCACTTCCTCGAGTTGGAGTTCGAGTCCGCCGCTGATGAGCAAAGCCATTCGGTCAGCACCGACATCGGCGATGTCGGTGCCACCCGCTCGCCAGACGACGGTGTCCCAATCCTGTGCGAGCCGCCTCAAGGTCTCGTCGACCACCGAAGGCAACACCGCGTCGAACCATGCCTTGAGGCTGTCCAGGTCGCTGATTGACACCTCACCAGTCGCTGCTGGGGCATCGAGTCCATCCTGTTCCCTGGAGTAGGCCACCCACGCTGAGCGCACGGGCATCGGCCCGCCGTCAGCGGGCAGCCTCTCCATCAGCAGACTGCCCACCGCCTCTTCGGCGACATGCCCCACCAGCATCGGGGGATTCTGCGGTTGTGCCACTCCGATTCTTCTGCTATAGAACCACTGACGGGGGCAACGCTCCCACGTCACCAACCCGCTCGCAGACATGCGCCGGCGACTCTTCCAGAGATAGCCGGCGGCGGGAGGCAGCATGACTGGCATGAGACGCTCCTGCGGCACGCCGTCCATCAAGTCACCGGGGTTTGATGGCCACGCCATTTCTCGGGTGGCCGCGCTCGCAATCGGATTTCTCGACCTGACCTACATCGGCTGACACCGGCCCTGAGCCCGGTTCGTACTGGAATCCGCCGGCTGAGGATATTGAAGGCGAATCGTTAATGCCTGACTCAGAGATTGCAAGCAGGCAACCTCAGCGCTGAAATCCAAGCGGACCAGAGATGCTTGTTGAGGCTGAGTGTCAGTCAGTGTAGTAGTAGTCGCCCGAGGCCTTCTGGTTGCGATCCTTCTGGGAGCCTTCCTTGTTGATGCGCGGTCGCTTTGAGTCGTGGTCGCGGCGGAATGTGATTCCGACACTTTCGAGGAATCGGTTCATCCCCTCCCTGAGCGGCAGCGGACCGACAGCGGTGCCATGCTTTCCACCCTCACCTTCGAAGACGAGCAAGGAATCGCTGACTATGTCGATGAAGTAGATGTCGTGGTCGATGACCAGTGCCGAAGTGGCGTTCGTCTCCATCGTCCTGCGTATCGCCTTGGCTGCCTCCATGCGCGAGTTCGCATCGAGATGAGCGCTTGGCTCGTCCAGGAGGTAGATGTCCGCCTCCCTGCCGAGGCAGACGACGATGCTGACAGCCTGCAACTCGCCACCAGAAAGTTGCTTCGCGTTCAACTCCAGCAATTGGTCGACCTGCAGCGGCCGAACGACCCGGCTCTGGAACTCACCCACGTGCCACCTGTTGCCGAGTTCAGCATCCAGCCACTCGCGCACCGTGCAATCGTGTTCAGCGACGACGTGCTGCGGCTTGTAGGATATCTTCGCCTCCATCGTGCACCAGCCGTCATCCATCTCCAACTCGCCTGCGATGATCTTCGCATAGGTCGTCTTGCCCGTGGCGTTCGGACCGACCACACCGACAACCTCCGCCTGATGCAGCTTTCCTTCCCCGGTGGTGAGAGTGAACTCACCCAGCGTCTTGGCGATCCCACCCCATTCGAGGATGGCGGGGCCGACCGCCTCAGCGCGGGTGCTGCCGCGCACGAATGAGATCGGCTTGTCGCGGATGCGCACGTTCTCCTCGGCCAGGAAGCCATCGAGATAGGCGTTGATCGCCTTGCGCGTCGTGCGCGGCGGCGTGAAGATGCCGAAGGCGGCCCGCTCGCCGTAGACGATGTGAACGAGATCCGAGAGCACGTCGAGAATCGCCAGGTCGTGCTCGATGACTATGACGCGATGCTCCTTGGACAATCGCTGCAGGATCTTCACCACGCGCATGCGCTCGTATATGTCGAGGTACGACGATGGCTCGTCGAAGAAGTAGACATCCACATCTCTGAGCAACGTGGCGGCGATCGCCAGCCGCTGCAACTCGCCGCCCGACAACTCACCCACCTCGCGCTCGAGCAGATGGTCGATGCCGAGTTCTGCAGTCACCTCGTCCATCGCTTTGCGCTCATCGGCATGAGCAAGGAGTTCGCCCACCTTGCCAGTGAACTGTTTGGGGATATGGTCGACGTACTGCGGTTTGACAGCCACTCGGACCTTGCCATCGAGGATGTCGTTGAAGTAGTTACGAAGTTCGCCTTTCGGTTGGGTCTCAACCGCCTCTGCCCAGGTCGGCTCCTCGTTCAGCCAGTCACCCAGGTTCGGCACCAGTGCACCGGAGAGGATGTTGATGGCCGTCGACTTGCCCATCCCGTTCTGCCCGAGGATTCCCACCACCTGCTTCTCACGCGGTGCGGGCAGCCGGAACAGCCGGAACCCGTTCTGCGAGTAGCGGTGGATCTTGTCGACTTCCAGCTCCGCCGGCAGGTTCTGGATGATGATGGCGTCGAACGGGCACTTGTTGATGCATATGCCGCAGCCGATGCACAGCGGCTCGGAGATGATCGGCTTGCCTGTACCATCGTCGAACACGATGCACTCGATGCCGTTCAGCACCGGTGGGCAGAACGCCCAGCACTCGTGGTTGCACTTCTTCGGTTGGCAACGGTCTTCCAACAATACAGCGATGCGCATCCAATCCCTCCCGTTTGTTTCCCTTCGTGGTCCGTGTTTGATGGTTGCTGCGCTCATTGAGAGCGCCAGCGGCTTCGCGCTCAGAGGCGCAGGAATCGCTGCTTGGTGTAGACAAGCGCAGCCAGCGTCATCTTCTCCGCCTTCGAGAGCTTGACGGTGCCGTGGAACACGTCGCCGTCCCGCTTCTTGATCTTCTTGAGAACCGAGCGGTAGAACGCCATCATCGCTGCTGGTGAATACCTGGAGGAGCGATCCAGCAGCGGCAACAGCTGCTGTGCCCGGAAGTAGTAGGATTCGGCGCGCCCGATGAAGTCGGACACGAACGCCTTCCACCTGAGGTCGTCCGACAGGTCTTCTGAGAGTTCGTCCGGGTCGATTCCGTGCTTCTTCAACTCGTCCAGCGGCAGGTAGACCCGGTTCCGCTCGGCGTCTTCAACGACATCCCGGAGAATGTTCGTCAACTGCATGAAGATGCCCCACGCCTCGGCGAATTCCCGGGCAGCGTCATCCTCGTATCCACAGATCTCGACGCAGGTGAGCCCCACCACCGAGGCAACCCGGTAGCAGTAGCGGTAGAGGTCGTCGAAGGTCTGGTAGCGGTTGGTGTACAGGTCATCCTCCATCCCGGAGATCAGGTCATCCATGTAGACCCGCGGAATGTCGTAGCGGGTGACCACATCCTTCAGCGCCATGAACACCGGGTCGGTGCACGAGTACGCCGAGTAGGCGGTCGAGAGTTTCTTGCGGAAGAAGAACAGCTGCGCCAGTTTGTCGCGGTAGGTGTCCGAGTCAAGCACGGACTTGTCTCCCGTCAACTCCTCGAGTTGCTTGCGGTAGGTGATCGCCTCAGGGTCGTCCGCTCCCGTGCTCCCGGGGAACACATCCACGAAGTCTCCGTCAGCGATGTCATCCGCCCGCCGGCAGAATGCGTAGTAGGCGCACATCGCCAGCCGCTTGTCGTCTGGCAGATACTTGAACGAGTGGTAGAAGTTTCCCGCTTCCCGCTTGGTCAGCTCCTCACAGTAGGCGTAGGCCGCCTCGAGCATCTCGGGCGGGACCTCCTCCTCGGCCCAGATGGGTGCGTCGATGTCCTCGAACGGGTTGAGCAGTTCACCCTGCTTGCCGATGACACCCATGAAGGCAGCCGCTTCCCCAACCAACTCGTGAGCGGTGATCGACACCGCGTGCACCGCGTCTCGGGTGATCTCGACCGCTGCTCTCAGCTGGTCGATGCGATCCATCTCAGGTGTCGGCTTACTCGTGGTTGATCTGAGGGAGGGCTCGAGGGATGGCTTGCGCTCGACATGCTCCACCAACTCTGCTTCCAGAGGGGTTTCAGTCACCTCGGCTTTCTCGTCCATGGTTCCTCATTCACGCCGTGCCGATGAATGCCCTAAGAACCTCACGGCCTTAGGGCCGTTACTGCTGGTTCGGCCAACCTCAGGCATTGCGATCAGCATCGAGGAGATTCTGACTTCGCCGGCGCGAGGGCAGGGCGAAGATCGTCCTGTTCTTGAGTTGCTTGATCTCAGGGCGCAGGACCTTGATGCGCTTCTCGGCGTCGAGAACGTTCTCTGTTCGGAGCAACCTCAGCGTGCGCTGACCGATGAGCACCGGCAGCATGCAGGCGCCGCGCAGTCGGAACTGGCTGTACGGCAGCAGTCCGATGTACTCCACCGCGGCATCCAGGTGCGCACCGGCCATGTCGATGTAGCCGTCGAACACGGGACGGAACCGGTCGATGTTCCCCGGTTCGAGCAGGTCTGCGGGCACCAGGTCGTGCTCCGCCAACACCGCGCTCGGCATGTAGCAGCGGCCCAAGCGCAGGTCCACGGGCAGGTCGCGCAGGATGTTGATCAGTTGCAGCGCCTTGCCGAAGCGCACACCGGTCGCGAACAGCCGCGCCTCGGTGTCCTTGTCGACCTTGAACAGGTGCTCGAGCGTCAAGTGCGTCCAGAACTCGCCGACGCTGCCGGCCACTCGGTAGGTGTAGTCGTCGAGTTCCTCCTCCTCGACGAGGGGAATCACCTCGCCGTCGGCGGCTCCTCCGAACCGTTGCAGGTCGAGGGTCTGGCCGCTGATGATGGTGTCGAGGCACTCCCGGATCCGCTGCTGGTCGACGGCGGGAAACTGGTCGAGGCAGGCAACAGAGTCCGCGACGTTCTCCAGCAACCGCGCCTCCGCCGGGTTCCCCTGCAGTTCAGCCAGCCCGGCGAGGTCCGGCAGCGTGTCGGAGCGACCCTGGATGCGTTCGTTGTATTGCTCGAGTGCCGATAGCAGCTGATCGGTCGGGCCTCCCTCCGAATCGGCGATGGTGTCCGATGTGCGCGCCAGGAGATACAGCAAGCCGACCTGAGGCCGGATGCCGGACGGCAACGCCCGCAGGGTGAGATAGAAGGAACGCGATGTTTCCTCGAGCAGCGAGTCGATTTCCTGGTTGACCAGATCGGACATGACTCACCGTCCTCCTCTGAGCATGGCCGGCGCTGGGCACGCCCGCCTCATCAATTGTGGCCGAAATCGAATCACCCGCCGTGGATGGGGCAAGGTGGACGAGCCTGCGCGCGAGTGCTGCATTCGCGGCAACCGTTTTTATTGAGGGACGGGACGGCTGCGTGTTGAGGCGTGGCCATGTATTGCCAAGTGTGTGAGGAAGAGATTCCCGAGGACTCCATCTTCTGCCCTGAATGCGGTGGCCGTCAGGACCTCTCCAGAGCGCGTTTCGCCGCCTCCGGTGGGTCCGCGAGCCGCGGTGTCGGTGTCGTCTCTCCGCAGGCGATCGCCGCTCAGCGCGAGCAGCAGCAGCAGGCTGCACCAGATGTACAGACGATGAGCGCAGAGGCGCTCAGCCAGATCGCCAGTAACGTAGCTCCGGCCCAACCGGAACCGGCACCAGCAGCAGATGAAGGTGTACCGGACATGGAGGCGATGTTCGCTCAGGCGGCTGGTGGAGCGAGCGACATGAGCAGCATGGACGATGTCGTCGACAGGCTGCATGACGCTGAGGTGGAGCAGAAGGAGAACGCACGCTCTGAGTGGCTCAGGATGAACCAGCAGACCGCCGCCGATGTCATCTCCTCAGTCAATGCCGAACTGCCATCTCACCTGCGCAAACAGGACGAGCACTCAGCCAGCGCGGCCCGTTTTCTCGAGGAGACTCTGGGTGAGGACCCCCAAGCCTCCGATCTACCCTCGATCAGCCTGCTGCGCCGCATGGCCGAAGTGGCTGTGCGCAGGGTGGCGCGCAAGCGAGGTGTGGCCGTGGAATCCCCACAGGTGGCATTGGAGGGCGATGACCTTGTCAGGGTCAACGTCACCTACATCGATGATGGACGGGTGCTCGACACCCCGGCGGATCTCGGTGGCGCGTTCGAACACGCCATCTCCACTGAGATCGCCCTCAAAGGACTGGACATCTCGGTGGCTGTGACACTTTTCTGCTCGAAAGACGATGCGCTCGAACATGTGCACGGTGAACTCCCTCAGCGAGAGATCGCCGATGATGTCGAGAAGTTCGCCTGTGAGGCATGCGGGCACTATCCGGTGATCGATGATGATCCGGCCTGTCCCGGTTGCGGAGCGACGTTCGAGGAGGTCGAGGAGGACGAAGACGACGAGGAGTTTGAAGGCCCATCCGGCGGCCCGCCACCCGGACCCCGTCGCGGTGGCCCCCCTGGCAGGCGCACAGGC
>JAKUTA010000071.1 GCA_022447885.1 Candidatus Poseidoniales archaeon
GGCCATCACATATGATATCTAGGGGAAGACAGTGCTGCTCGTCGTTGATTCAATCGTGCGCGGAAACACCTCTCGCAAGATCGTCGAGATGGCGCGCGCCGCTGGTGCCAAGAAGGTCTACTTCGCCTCGTCCTCCCCACCGCTGATCCACCCCAACGTCTACGGAATCGACATGCCCTCTCGCTCCGAGTACATCGCCCACGGCAAGACACCGGATGAGATAGGTCAAGCCATCGGCGCTGACTTCCTGCTCTACCAGGACATCGACGACCTGCTCGCCGCGTGCAGTGAGGGAAGCATCGACATCGATGGTTTCGACACATCCTGCTTCACTGGAGAATACGTCACCGGTGATGTCACCGAGGAGTACCTGAAACAACTCGAGGCCAGGCGCAATGACGCAGCCAAGATGGAGAGAGAGAACGGCAACAACGGTGAGCCGGTCGATGTCGACAGCATCGAACTCCACAACGACGACTGATTCGCAGGCCTCCAGAGAGTCTCCCGAACGCCGAGAGGTCAATGAAGGGCTGGCCAATCGCTGTGTGGTGAGACGATGCAGCGTTGGATAGTGCGCATGGCTGAGATCCAACTCAAATCGCGACCCGTCCGCCGCCATATGCGCGTCGCGCTTGAGCGGCAACTGAAGGCGCAGGCGGAACTGCGCGGTGTCGAACTCTCGCTGCAACCGTGGCATGGACTCCTGCTGGCACACGCCCCCTCCGACGCCGACCCCGAGGCCGCCGCCGACGCCTTTCGGCACACCTTCGGAATCGTCGCAATCGACCCCGCCGAGCAGGTGGAGGCGGCTCCAGAGTCCGTCGCAGACGCGCTCGAAGCGGGAGGGTTCCCTGAGGGGGTGGGCAGCACATTCGCCATCCGTTGCCGCAGGCACGGACCTAAGGGGGAGTGGGGCAGCCAGCAGTTCGCTGCCGCTCTGGGAGCGGAGGTCCAGAGGCGAGCACCGCATCTGGAGGTGGACCTCGGTGAACCAGATTGGGAGGTGCGGGTGGCACTGATGCCAGACCACGCGTCGTTGCTCGGGGAGAGGATTCCCGGGCCCGGGGGACTTCCCACCGGAGTGCAGGGGAACGTGAGTGCGAACCTGGCTGACGAGTCGGACCTGCTCGCCGCTTGGCTGGTGATGCGGCGTGGCTGTCGCATTCTCCTCGATGAGCGCGCTGACCCTGCGCTCCAAGCACGACTCACGGCGTGGGATGCGGCACTCGCTGACGAGGGATGGGCACTGAAGTTGAACAGCGGACCGGGGCCGGGGCACGCAGGCAGGGTGTGGGGCCGCGTCGGCGCCGATCTCGAAGAATTCGAGGCTGCCGACGACCGGAATGTCCCTCTGGTGCGGCTGGAACCGTTGGCTGGTTGGAGCGAAGCGCGGCTCACCGAGTTGAAGCACCGTTTCGGGATAGCCTGATATGCGAACCTGTCCAACCTCGGCACGAATCACATGCCGATGATCATCGACCCTCTGGAGGTGCTTCCCGCGAGCACCCAGGTAACTGCTCTGGCCCTTGCCGCGGATGGCTCGTGGCTCGCCTGGGGGGATGAGCAGGGGAACGTCAGCATCCACCAGAAGGAGGGGGGCGACGCACCGTCATTCACAGTAGATGGTGGAGTGTCCCATATCGCCATCTCGGATCAGGGGATGCTCATCGTCGGCAGCCATTCCGGAGACCTGTTCGGTCACGAACGGCTCGGCGGACGGCGCTGGACCCACAGCCTGGGAGGGGGGTGCGACCATCTGGCGGCCTCCGCGAGCGGGGACCTGATCGCCTCCATCGACGGGGCGCGCCTGCTGCATCTGCTCACGAGCGAGGGAAGACTGCTCGGGCACCATCAGCAGGGTGAACTCATGCTGCTGGCAGTCGCACGGGACGGGCAGTTGGTCGCCGTCGCCGACGACGAGGGTAACGTCACCGTCCTCTCCCGAGATGGGGAGGTTCGCTTCCGCCGTGAACAACGGGGAGAGAGTGGAGAGCGGGTCACCGCGCTCGAGTTCCTCGCCGACGGGCACCTGTGCATCGCCCGCGAGGCGCTCGGAGTCACACTCGGGGACGAGGAGGAGATCGCCCTCGAATGGTGGAATCCGCTGGGAACGGAGGTCGGCAGGGTGGAACTCGGCAGCCGCTGCGAAGTGCTCTCGGCGAGCGGGGGTGGAGTCGATGCCGGTATGTTCGACGGCAAGGTGCTGCACTTCGCAGCCGACCGCAGCGAATCCCTGCGCCATCGCTCCGCGTACAGCATCAGTGACCTGTCCACCTCTGGTGACGACCTGCTGGTCGCCTCCTGGTTCCAGGTGCGCTGCATCGATGCGGCAGGAGATGAGCGGTGGCAGGTGGAGCACGTCGGGCTGACCCAGATGCTGCGGGTCTCCAGTGACGGGAGGACGATCGCCGTCGCCGGTGACAACCAGAACGACTACACGCGTGAGAACCAGGTGCTGTTGATCGATGCGAACGCAACTCCCTACCTGCAGCAGGAAGGCGAGGACATCGATGCCGATCTGGCGGCGTTCGGCGGCGAGGAGAGCGAGGACACCGCTCGCATCACCGACGAGACGGCATACGCCGACACCGGTGGTGCCGCCATGGAGACCCTGCTCACTGAGGATGAGTGGAAGGCCTGGTCAGGGGATGGCGGAGACGGTGATGGTGACAGCGGTCAGCTGCTCGACCTGCTGGAACAGGAGATTACGCTCACAGATGCGACCGAGGCGGATGATTACGACATCATGGAGGGGCTGGCGGACAGCGGCGGCATCGGTAACCTGCCACCCGTGTCAGACGCCGGTGAAGACCAGGTGGTGGCCGCCGACGAGGACGGAACGGTGGTCGTCCTGTTGGATGGAAGCCACTCCTACGATGAGGATGGGGAGATCGTCAAGCACGTCTGGAGGGATGAGAACAACCGGATTCTCGGAGAGGTGGCCGAGGTGAGGGTCAAACTCCCCCGCGGCAATCACACGTTCACGCTCACGGTCACCGACGACGATGGTGCCAGCACAGGCGACACGGTCACAGTCCAGGTCCAATGAACTGTCAGGGTTGTTCAGGTATCACGCCAACTGTTCCTCAGGGGCGTCGAGGGTCCAGAACAGGACGGCGAGCACCCCGGTCACGAGCACGGCGATGACCGGTCCTGCAAGCAGCCCGGTGGAAATCCCAATCACCAGCCAGACGACGAACGAGGTCCTCGTGCCGGTGTCCGCTTCGAACACTGCCGCGAAACGGTCACTGAATCCTGATTTCGTGTTCGTCTCCCTCACCGTGAGAGCCAGCATCGGAATGAGGGCCAGCAGACTGCCGAGCAACCCACCCAACAGGCTCACCCGTGGTGCCATCACCATCCCAGCCACAGACCCAGCAACCTCGACATCTCCGGTCAGGTTGAACTGCTCGCCATCGGACATCTCGACATGCCAACGGTAGAGCAGGGTGCCAGAGAGTCCTGTTACATCTCCCGCCCACGCGCACGCGTCACCCTCGACCGCCATCTCACCCGGCGCCGCCGTCTCCGGCCACGGCTCATCGTGGTCATCCACCGGTCCATGCACCTTCAGGGAGACCAGGTCGATGTCGCTGCAGTTCCAAGGGGTGTCGAATTCGACCGACAGGTCCGCTCGTTCAGTGGACGTCTCTGCTGCAGCCGTGTGGTTCAGCGTCCAGAACATCAGGGCGAACTCCGCCGGGGCGTCGGTCTCACCCCACTGGACCTGTGCCCCGCCGATTCCATCGATGTGGGCGACCGCGTTCACCTCGATGCGCTGGCCCGGTGCGGCGACGATGTCGAACTCATCGGAAGTCCACGGGATGTTGGTCATCAGCGGTTCGTTCAGGATGATCGTCTCGCTGGTTCCGGAGACCATCTCCTCACCATCGACCATCACGGTGACATCGATGTACATCCCAGGGCCTCCCACGACCGTGATCGGCATGGCGTAGAGGTTGAGGATCGCGGTCGTTCCCGTGATCTCCAGCGGGGAGGTCAGTTCCTCGGACATCCACAGCCCCAGGTCGGTGCCACCTCCGGTGGTCACCAGCATCTCTCCGGCTTGGGCGGAACTCAGGCCGTCACGAATGAGCGACTGGTCTGCCCCCTCGCCTGAGAGGATGAACACCATGCCACCTGTCTCGGGAGGGGGTGGATGGGCGAGCGCGACGGGGGCGGCGAGCAAGAGCAACAGGCCGGACAACACCAGCGCGGCGGCTCCGCCATGTCGATTCACGCACGGGTTCAGGGGCTGCCCACGCATCACACTTGCGACTCCATGTGGGGATTCTCCCGCTGTAGAGGGGAAACCATTGTCGGGCGTGGCCGCGAACGCGCTGCATGCGCAGGCCCGCGGCACTCACGTTGCTGGCGGCGGTCACCTGCACCACCTTGCTCGCCGCGGGCATGGTTGCAGCCCACGGCGAGGATGATTCGTTGAGCGGAATCCGTGGGCTGCTCGGTGGCTTCGACGTGCGGGTGTCCGCCTCCTTCATGCACACGATCGGCGCCATCCTGCTCGTCGGTGGTCTGCTCAAACTGCACAGTCACCTGCGCAAGGTGACCCAGGATGAGAATGAGTTGACCCGCCAACTGCTCGCCTGCCGACTGGTGTGGGTGGGAGTGGCGATGAACCTCATCGGGGGATTGATGAGGCTGTTCGAGCCGGGTCATCCCAGTCTGCTCGAGTTCTTCGCCGACCGCTGGGTCACGGTGATGCTGGCGAAGCACGCCTTCGTGCTGCTGATGGCAGGGACATCGATTCACGCCACGTTCGAATCGGGCACGCCCTCGGCACGCCTGCTGTCCGCACGAATGGCGCTGGCCACGGTGGTGGTCATCGGAGCGCTGGGATCACTCGCCGGTGTCATTGGAACTGTCTGACTAAGCAATGATGCGGAACCGGTGTCAGTCCTCGTCTCTGGCCAACTGCTCATCAGCCGCCTCGGCCGCCTTCAGTTTCGACCAGCCATGCACCTTCGTCAGATGACGCGAGAGATTCGCAGCCTTCAGGGAGACTTCGCATTTCGGGCAGTTGATCATCTCGGGTGCATCACCGGTAGGGCTGCGTTTCGCTCGCCCGACTGTTCCGGTGACATGCGGTGTCGCCCCTCGACGGCGGATGATGAAGTAGCCGACGATGGGAGCGACTATCGTCAGCAGGAACAGCGCGAGAATCACCAGTTCAGCCTTATGAGACACCTTGTGATCGAGTTCGAACTCGATGTTGACCAATCTGTCCTCCCTCCCCGCCTCGCCATCTTCTCCGAGGAGATCCAGGGTGTGGTTGAATGATTGACCGTCGATGAGCAGCACGAGTTGCTTCCCTCCGTCGCCAGGCTCGATATGCAACCCGAGTTCGAAATTTCCGGAGAAGCTGGTCTTAGTGTCCACTTTGGGGTTCAAGCCGCACACACTCGGGTCGGTCGCCCCGTCGGAGCAATCGAGCCCCACCGTGGCCCAGCGAGCGGGACCACCCCCAGGCTGGCTGACCTGACCGTTGATCGACATACGGTGGTCCCATGTATGCTCGGCGGCGGAGGCAGGAACTGACAACAACATCAACAGCAGCAGGGTGGTGAACACCCACGGTAGGCGATTCATGTCGAACGTTCCTCATTACTCATTGTTCTATTAGATTGCGAACGGATTACCCGTCAGTGCAGCAAGAGCGCTGGACCGGCCTCATCAATGGCCTTCCGCGGCCGATGGCTGGGGATGGTGGCTCTCACTCAGTCGAAATACTGGCTGGCGTAGGCGCGCGCATCCGCCGGCGAGTACCCCATGGCGATGAGCTGCTGCTCATACTGCTGCTGTTCTGGGGAGATCGAGGTCGCCCAGGCTTGTTCGTGAATCTGGGCGCTGGAGCCCTTCTTGCCACGGCGCAACACCAGCACGAGCATCGTCACGATGAGCAGCAGCAGGAAGCCGCCTCCGATCGCTGCCAGCATCATCCCATTTTCGCCCCCCAATCCCAGGAAGGCATCGGACTCGTTCTCACTGGTGTCAGTTGGTGTGGTTTCGTCAGGTTTCTGCTCCTCGGGCTCAGGCTGGGGCTCGCAACCGGTCTCATCCACAACCACTCCAGCCGCGGTTCCGGGGCAGGCATCGTCGGAATCGGGCACGCCGTCGTCATCGCTGTCAGGAAGCCAGATCGGGCAGCCGGTGCCGTTGGTTCCGTCGGCCACGCCAACCTCATTCGGGCACTGGTCTCCTTGGAAGCCCGAGGCGTTGTCACCGAACCCGTCAACGTCGGTATCGAGCCACTGCGTGGGGTCGGTGAAGAAATCGTCACCTTGGTTCCTCCATCCGTCCCCCTCGAGGTCCTGGCAGCCGACCAGGCCCTGCGTCGAGTCGCCGCCGCTTTCGGGGCAGTCATCATCGTCGTTGGGAATGCCGTCGCGGTCGACGTCATCAGCCCAGTACTCATCGAGGTTGATGATACTGAAGTTCGCTCCGTAGAGCACGTTGTTCGGCTCATCTTGCTCGGTGACCGCATCTGTCGAGTCGATGGTCAACATGCA
>JAKUTA010000072.1 GCA_022447885.1 Candidatus Poseidoniales archaeon
GGTCCAGTCGAGGGTGCGCTCCTGTTCGATGCGAATCTCCTCGATGACCTCGAACTCGTCCGCGCGGATCTGCTCGCGATGGCTGACCAGATAGCCGATGTAGCACACGTAGAGCGCGCACAGGATGAAGCCCTCGATGCGACTGAGTTTGTCGTCGTGCAGCAGGAAGACGGACAGCAGCACCACGGCGAACAGCATCATCAGGCCGTCGCGTCCGATCCACGATGGACGCACGGAGAGTGGCCGGATCAGCACGACGAGGCCGAGGATGAGGGTGATCTGCACGAGCACGGAACCGTAGATGTTGCCCAGCGCGAAATCGGTGGCGCAGTCTGCGGCCCCGGCGATGCACGGGTTCTGGCGCGCCTCCCAGGCCGCTTGACTTGAGATGAGGATCTCCGGCAGGGATGTCCCCAGGGAGACGATGGTCAGGCCGATGATGATCTCCGCCACACCGATCCTGCGCGCCAACCCCTTCGCTCCCTCGACGAAGAAATCCGCTGACGTGATCAGCAGGCCGATGGCGAGCAGCAGCAGGAAGACGCTGATCGCGATCTTCGTGATCGTCACCTCCGTCATCAGGCTGTTGACTCCGAGCATGGCGAGGAACAGGCTGGAGATCACCAGCACCTGATTCCACAGGAACAGGCTCGCTATGCCCCGTGTGACCGAACTCCGCGTCTCCGGCTCCGTGGGCGATTCATCCTCGGGGTCAGCCATGCACACCGCCTCCTGCGCGGCTGTCGACCTCAGGTTTGGCAAATAGCGGTAGCGCCTGTACAGGCTCAGGCGCACAGTTGGCGCAGATGTCTGGTCACCAGTTCAGCCGTCGGGATGGTATGGTCCTCCAGAGGGGGTGAGAACGGCACCGGGGTGTCGAGCGCGCCGAGCACGACCGGCGGGGCCTCCAGTCCCCAGAACGCCTCCTCGACGATGCGGCTGGAGACCGAATGGCCGAGCCCCCCGGTGTGCTGTGCCTCCTGCAGGACCAGCAGCCGACCAGTGCGCTTCACGCTGGCGACACAGGTGGCGGCGTCGAACGGCGCCAGCGTGCGCAGGTCGATCACCTCGACCTCGATGCCCGAGTCCGCCACCTCGGCAGCAGCAGCGAGGGCCACGTGCACCATCGCCCCCCAGGTCACCACGGTGGCGGCGTCGCCGCCGCGGATGACCTCCGCCTTGCCGAGCTTGTACGGGCCATCACCGCCCTTCAGGTGAGCATGCACTGACTCGGTGTCCACCACCTGGTTGATGTTGTCACCCCAACCGGTCTTGCCGCCCCTGAGGCCGTACATCCCCAGATGCTCGAGATAGACCACCGGGTCGGGCAGTGCAGCCGCTTCGACCAGCAGGTCGTAGGCGTCCTGAGGGGTTGAGGGGAACAGGATGACGAGCCCCGGGTCGTTGGCGAACCACGATTCGATCATGTTGGCGTGGAACGGACCGGAGCGTGTCTTGGCGCCGAGCGGGATGCGCACGACCAGCGGGACGTCGGCGCCCCAGCGCCAGCGCAGCATGGAGGCGTTGTTGACGAGCGCATTCATGCCGAGAGCGGCGAATCCCCCGAATTGGATCTCGGCCATGGCGCGCATGCCGGCGAGCGCAGCTCCTGTGGCTGAATGGATGATGAGCGCCTCGGACAGCGGCATGTCGAGCAGCAGGTCGGAATGACCGGCGACCTTGAGCGGGATGTTCATCCCGAACGCCCCGGAGATCTCCATGTCCTCTCCCATGAACAGGGCGGAGCGGCCATACTGCTCGGCGATGGCGACCATCCCCTGCTGGATGGCGCGGCTGTAGGTCCACGCGTTGCTCTCCCCGGAGAACTCCAGGGTCACCTCGCCCGACGGCACCGGTCCTGCTCCTCCCGCCTCGCCCGACGTGGTTGAAACCCTGTCCAACTGCTGCTGGTGCGTGCCGGCATCGTGCAGGCTGGTGACCCCGGCGGTCACGCTGGCACCCTCAGGCCACTCCATCGCCTCCATCTCCGCCCTCGCCGCATCTACCGATGCCTGCTCCTCGTCCTCCATCTGAGCGAGTTGCTCGGGCCCCACACCAGCCTCGACCAGCAGTCTGCGGTGGTTGGGCAGGGGATCCTTCTCCTTCCAGTAGGCGAGCAGTTCGCGGTCGATGTAGCCCGGCGGGTTGCCCGACTCGGCGCCCAGGTAGAGGTCGTCGTGGTGGTGAGCGTGACCGCAGCCGCGCATCGTCTCGACATGCACGAGCGTGGGACCACCGCCTTCGAGTGCGAACTCGCGTGAAGTTGCTATAGAAGAGTGGAATGCGGCTGGATTGGAACCATCAATGGTCCATGACGGCAAGCCGACGGCAGCCCCTTTGTCGCCGTACAACTCGGCGTTGTTCTGGCTGGTGGTGAAGGTGTCGAGAGCGATCTGGTTGTTCTGGATCATGTAGCAGATGGGCAGGCCGCGCGCGCCGGCGAAGTTCATCCCCTCCCAGAACTCCCCGCTGCTGCTGCACCCCTCGCCGACCGGCGCGAGATGGAACCTGCCCACTTCGAGACGTTGGCTGGCGAGCGCGATCCCCGTGGTCGTGGCGCTGGCTATCGGAAGCGGCGCGGTGGGGGGTAGGATGCCGAGGTCCCAGTTTCCGATGTGCAGGTCCCGCCCCCCAGCGCCGGCGTGCCCTCCGTTCATCAGCGAGCCCGCCTTGCCCATCTGCGCCGCGAAGATCTCGACCGGTGGCTGACCCATGGCGAGGGCGAGTCCCACATCGCGGATCATCGGAGCGACCACATCACCCTCGTGGCGCTGCCCGGCGGGCAGGTCGACAGCTCGCCTGAGCGCGGTGGCGCAGGCGACGATTCCCTCCTGCCAGGTCGAGCGAAACCCCTTGCCTCCGAACGTGCCTCCGTCAGGTGTCGGAATGCCCTTCGAGAAAAGGTCCTTCAGGTGCTCATCGAGCGCTCGGGTCCGCGTCATCATCCGCTGCCATTCCAACCGCTGTTCGAGCGTGACCGCTTGTTCTTGCGCCATTCTCCTCAGCGCCAGCCGCACATCGACGAGGAAGCGGGTCGCACGCCGCTCGAGGTGCGCCACGCCGCTTCTGCGCGGGACGACCTCGACGGCATCGAGTCCGGCGACGATCTCCTCGCTGGCTCGCGTGGACAGGTTGTCATCGAAGGAGGTGACGAGCGCCTCGGAGAATTCGTGGAGGTTGCCTCCGTCCCAGCGTTCTGGAGGAAATTCCGCGGCGGCCTCATCCCACAGGAGGGCTGCCAGGCGCAGATGACCGTCATGCTTCTCGGCGATGAAGCGCAGGAACTCGGCGCGGGCGGCTCCTGGGTCAAGAGGTTCGTTGAACTCGAGTGGGAGCGCAGGTTTCCAGTCCGCACCCCAGATGGGTGGCAGTGTCCCTTGCTCGCCCATCCAGTCACCCGTTCGGTCAGTCTTCGTCGTCAGTATCCGCCCCGTACTGCTCTAGTGCCCGAATGGCGTCCTCAGCGAGGCCGACGGCATCCTCGACTCGGTGGCTGAGGGTGGTGTCGGCCAGCCGTCCGGGTATGCCGATCTCCCAGAGCAGTTCGTGGATGATCTCGAGGGTCCGCTGTGTCAGGTTGAGCGCGTCCGGGTCGATGGGAATCAGTCCGGTCTCCTCGGTGAGGATGAGCACCTTGTCCGGTTGTTCATCGAGTAAGCCCATGTTCGCTTCCAGGGCCTCTTCGGCCAGCTTCGCCTGTGCATCGAGCACATCCTCCAGCCGACTCTGTTCCAACTCGTCCTCCACCTGCTCCTGAGTGCCCAGAATGAGCGCGTCGAACGCCGTGCGCAGCACCTTCTCAAGCGTCTCAGGGTCGAGGTCGGTGTCGATGTCCTCGGCTTCCAGTTTCTCCATGATGTTGTCGACGAAGTCCTCGCTGAGCGCCTCCTCACCGAGCAGTTTCTCAAAGATTGGAAGCGTCCATGAGGGGTCGCCCACTGTCAATTTGACATCGAAGAAACCGGTGCCGGAATCACGCCCCACATCGGCGGGCGGAGGGACGAACATCTTGGCCGCATGCTTCTGCAGTTGGGCTAGCAGACTGTTCATGTCAACCGGTTTGGACATCACTTCGTCAACACCGGCCTGAGCGGCGGAGATGAGGTACTCCTGCGATGAGTCAGTGGAGAGCACGACCAGCCTGCACTTGAGGTTGAACTCAGGGTCCGTCGAGAGTTTGGACGAGGTGTCGATCGCATTTCCAGAGCGCCATTCGCCGTCGATGAGCACCACATCTGGCATGGTCGCGAGGGCGGTGCCTTCGCATTGGCGCAGGGTCGAGGCGCGGGTGACGGTGTAGCCTTCCCGCTCGAAGGTGCCGGCGAGCAGGTTGCGCCTCCCCTCGTTCTCATCTGCGACTATGATTGTCGGCATTCAGATTCGCCGGAGTGTTGGACCACCTTGAACAATCCGTATTCACCGGTGCTGTTCCACGCCGTACTGCATCCCTTTGTCCACAGGCGGAGAGACAGATGAACTCGCGCAGCATGAAGCGAGATCCCGGTAGCCTCAGAGGCCGGGTGGTTTTCTGGACGGCAGTCGTCTGAACTTCGGCTCGCTCACATCTCCGGCCATTGCAGCCTCGTTCAACTCGATGCGCCGCTGCACGCTCGCCACCATCAGGTCAGCGTATGCTCCGTCTGGCAACTTGCTCTTCTCGTTCGCTATGTTCAGCTCCTCTCCGATATCATCCAGTTGGCGCGTATGACTCGTATTGTTGATGCGGCGCAGGAGTCGCTTCTTGCGTCGCTTGCCAGAAGCCCCTCCGGTCAGGCCGACCACTCGCCCGGCGCGCAATACCCACCCCAGCGCACCGAGGGCCAGTGAAACGGTTCCGGCGCTGACCGCCTGCCCGTTGCTGATCCGACCCACCACGGGTGCTTGCTCCACCAGGGTCTCGCTCATGAATGGGGTGCAACCGTTCTCGTTCACCTCACGTCGTTCCGACTTGAGGGTGTCAGGGCATTCGTCGTCATCGTCGAGGACCCCATCTCCGTCGCCATCCAGTTGATATGTCGCACAACCATCATCGTCAACCTCCGACCCGGTTTCGGTATCCGGGCAGATGTCCTTGCTGTCAATCACGCCGTCGTCGTCGGTGTCATCGGTGGAGCCGTAGTCGGCGTCACCAACATTGCGCTGGGTCTCCGAGCAACCATTCTCATCCACCTCACTGCCCTCCGCGGTGTCGGGGCATTCATCATCAGCGTCATCCACCCCGTCTCCATCCGCGTCGCTCTGTCCGGCGACCGTGGATGCGAGCAGGAGCAGCGCGAGCAGCAGAGCCAGCAACGGGGGACGCGCTGGAGCACGGGTTTGCATCAACAGGCGCTCGCGGGCTTCGTGCATCAGCATTTTCCCTGCTCGGTGTCGCTGATTGCTGCGTGATGGAGGGTCTCAGGAGGGTGTTGGGGTCGACGTAGCACGGGATTCAGTATTTCGGGACCGCCGAGTCGACTTGGTCGGACCAGGCGTGGATGCCACCGGCGAGGTTGAACAGCCGGGCGGGATCGAATCCGACACGGCTGAGAGCCGAAGCAACAGCCTCTGAACGTCCACCTGTGCGACAGTAGACGACGATGTCGCGATCCTTCGGCAGCGAGTCCTGCTCGACCAGGATGTTCAGGTGGCTGACGCGCAGGTCGGTTCCCGGGAGGGTGACGATCTCCTCCTCCGCGCTGGTGCGGACATCGAGCAGGAATGGCGACCATCCCGAATCCCTCTGGCTGACGAAGTCGGCGGGCGAGATCTCCAACACGGTGTTCGCCGATGCTTCTGCCGTGGCGCCAGCACAGAACTGCTCGTAGTCGATCAGCTCGGTGACCGCCGGCCGTTCGGGAAGCTCGCCCACCCTGAGTTCGCGGAAATCCATGTTGAGCGCGTCGTAGACGAGCAGGCGACCGGAGAGGGATTCGCCGATGCCGAGCAGCAGTTTGACCGCCTCGGTCGCCTGCAGACCACCGATGACAGCCGGAAGCACACCCAGCACACCCGCCTCAGCACACGAGGGAACGGACTCTGGGGGCGGGGGTTCGGGGAACAGGTCGCGGTAGTTGGGCCCACCGTTGTGATTGAACAGCGTCACCTGTCCTTCAAACCTATAGATGCTTCCATACACCCACGGTTTACCGAGAATCTCGCACGCGTCAGAAACCAGATAGCGGGTCGGGATGTTGTCCGTTCCGTCGACGATGACGTCGTAGTCGGCCAGGATATCGAGCGCGTTCTCGCTCGTCAGCCGCTGGCGGTGTTCGACCACATCCACCTCTGGGTTCACTCCCTCAAGGCGCGCCTTCGCCGAGGCCGACTTCGGCTCGCCGATGGAGCCGGTGTCGTGGATCACCTGACGTTGCAGGTTCGACAGGTCGACCTCGTCATCATCGATGATGCCGATCCTGCCCCCGCCCGCGGCTGCCAGATAGAGCAGCGCCGGTGCG
>JAKUTA010000073.1 GCA_022447885.1 Candidatus Poseidoniales archaeon
GGCGCGCGCGAGGTGCATGCGCACGTGGAGACGTTCGACGGGAATGTGAGTCCGGAGGGCTTCGCCGCCGTGGTGCTCATCGACGAGAGCCATGTCAGCGCCCACTGCTACGCAGACTCGGGCCAGTTGGCCATCGATGCGTTCACCTGCGGCAACTGTGATGCGGATGTCATCGCCGATCACATCCACACAGCACTGACAGAAACGATTCCCGACATCAGGCTCCTGCGTCGCCGAAAACTCGACCGCTTCCTCGACGGGGATGATTGAATGTCCGTGCGCGAGTTCGTCGACGAGCACTTCCGCCACTTCAACGCCGGCGAACTGGCCAAGGCGGCTCGCTCGCTGTGTGAGTTCATCAACACCGGTGGCAGCCTGATGGTCACGCTCGCCGGCGCCATGTCCACAGCCGAGATCGGACGCTCGCTGGCTCCGGCCATCCGCAAGGGGGTGGTGCAAGGCATCACCTGCACGGGGGCCAATCTCGAGGAGGACCTGTTCAACCTCGTCGCCTACTCCCATTACACCGAGATCGACGACTGGCGCTCGCTGTCAGCAGAGCAAGAAACCCAATTGGAGAATCGAATCACCAATAGGACAATTCCAGAGGAGGAGGCTGTCCGCAAGGTCGAGTCTCTTCTCATCAGCATCTGGTCCGAGGGAAGTTACAGGCTTCCGCACGATTACCTCTACGAGCTGCTCCTCTCCGACTCGCTCGAACACGACGCCGATCCCGCCGATTCCTGGCTGCTGGCCGCCGCCGAAGCCGACCTCCCGCTGTTCGTTCCCGGCTGGGAGGACTCCACGCTCGGCAACATCTTCGCCGCGAGGGTGCTCACCGGGGAGGTGGATCCAGATGCTGTGCTCTCGGGAACCCACTACATGACGCGGCTCGCCGACTGGTATCGGGAACACTCCGGCGGTGGGGGAGCGGGTCTGCTGCAGGTCGGGGGAGGAATAGCGGGCGACTTCCCCATCTGCGTCGTGCCGATGCTGCGCAAGGACCTCAAGGAACAGGTCCCGCTCTGGTCTTGGTTCGCCCAGATCTCCGAGTCGCGACCATCCTACGGCGGCTATTCCGGAGCGCCTCCCAACGAGAAGATCACCTGGGGGAAACTCGGTGTGGAAACGCCTCGCTTCGTCATCGAGTCCGACGCCACCATCGTGCTCCCGCTGCTGCTCAACTACCTGATGGACAACTGAGGCAAGTCTCTAATCGCCCGCTCACCTTCGCTGCCTCCATGAGGCAGCGCTCACGCACGAGAAGCCGTGCCACCGCGCTCCTGCTGCTGTTCGCTCTCATCACCAGCACCCTCGCCCCCGTCACCTCGGCGCAGCAGCCGAACATCATCCAGGAGCACTGGTACCATTCCTACACCACGCTGACCTACGACGTGCAGGCATGGGAGTCCGACCATCCCGACATCGTCAAGGTCATCTCGGCCGGGACAACGGTGCTCGGCAGGCAGCAGTGGGTGGTGCAGATCAGCGACTGGTCCGTGGACAACAAGTCGGACGGCTCACCCAAGGAAAAGGTGTACATCGACGGCGGACACCACGGCAACGAGCATCTGGGCACGGAACTGGCTTTCCTGACGGCGGAGTTCTACATCGAGGGGTGGGACGATGGCGAGGAGGAGGCGGTCGAGGTTCTGCAGAACACGGAACTGCACATCATGGTGCTGCTGAACGCGGATGGCAACGACGCCGACACCCGCTGGAACACGAATCAAGTGGACCTGAACCGAAACTACGACCACCACTGGGCCCCGGAGGAAACCCGCTCCGGGAGTGGCCCGTTCTCCGAGCCTGAGACGCGCAACAACGCCGACTACATGGCGGAATGGGTCCCCGACGCCGACCTCTACGTGACCATGCACACCGGCACCTGGATCCTCGCCTATCCGTGGGGATTCACCGGTGACATGCCCTCTGACTGGGAGTTGTTCGAGCACATCCGAGACACCATCCACGAGACCATCGACGCCGACCTTCCGGTGCGCAACGCCAACGCCGGCATCTACCCCACGCACGGCACCAGCCGCGACTACGGCTACGGCGTGATGAGCTACCCCACCTTCACCTTCGAGACGGACGATGAGCAGACCCTGCTCGGAACGGTGCAATCGCTCTCCGACCGCCTGTCGGTGGAACTCGAGGTGATGCGCTACCTGATCTCGAACATCTGGTACTGGCGCGCTCGCCTCAACGTCACCGAGATGGAGGTGACACCGGGCAAGGAGGTGGTGCTGCACGTGGTGAACAACGGGCATGCGACGACGGAGAACGCCAGCATCCAGTACGTCTTCGAGGACTCGATGGAGGTGCTCTGGCAGTCGGAGAACTTCAGCGTCAACGCCAGCAACGAGAGCCATGTCACGCTCGATGCGCGCAACCTCACCCTGCGACCGGGCGGCACCTTCGCGCTGCACTACATGAAGCGGGTGATCGACTCCTCGCCGTGGGTGCACCAGCCCATCGACCCTGACCTCGTGAAGATCGTCGAGGAGACCGAGGAAGGCTGGCTGCCATATCCCTCTGCGGCGCTGAGCATCGTCTGTATGATTGTGGGGGCGATTTATTCCAAATCACGCTCTAACCAGCGATTTCCCAGTGGAGATGAGATAAACTGAAGCGAAAAAACCTCTTTTCGGTTTGTTTTTCACCCCACACCCTTTGAATAGTGTCGCTTGCTGCATGCGTGTAGATACCCATGGAATGGAATGTGGAAGGAATCGGAGAAAGCGCACAGACACTCGTACTGCCCCTGTTCGAGGAGGTGGCCAAGGCACCGAACAAGGCGACCTCGGGCCTCGGCCGCAGCACGGCCGCGCAGGTCCGTGAAGCGGTCGCCAGCGACGACTTCGACGGCAAGTCGGGCAAGTCGCTGACCCTGTGGAACAGCGGCCAGAAGGTCATCTTGGCCGGCATGGGACTGCCCGAGAACCTGGCGGAGAAGGACGCCCGCGACGCCGGCGCGAAACTGCTCGCATCACTCTCAAAGCAGCACGGCAAGTCGCTGACCGTGCGCTTCACCACCGGCTGGCGTCCAGGGCAGATGATCGCATTCGCCGAGGGGATGATGCTGCGCGACTACAAGTTCGACAAGTACCAGCAGAAGGATGACGACGACGATGACGACGACTCACCGTACTCCGTCACCTTCCAGGCCTCCGACCGCTACCTGCGTGCCCTGCACGACGGCTGCGCTCGGGCGGGCGCCATCGCGGTGGGAGTCCACCGAGCGCGCGACCTCGCCAACGAACCGGCGAACGTGCTCTACCCGATGGAATACGCCAAGCGGGCGCGGGCGTGGGCGAAGGGCAAGGACAACGTGAACCTGACAGTTATCGAGTTCGCGGAACTGAAGAAACTGGGCATGGATGGCCTGGTCAACGTCGGCAAGGGCAGCGAGCAGAAGCCCTGCATGGTCATCTTCGAGCTCAACCCCGACGCCCGCGACGGACCCTGCCCGATGATCGTCGGCAAGGGGATCACCTTCGACACCGGCGGCATCTCGATCAAGCCGAGCGGAGGGATGGACGAGATGAAGTTCGACATGCACGGCTCGGCGACTGTGTTCGGCTTGATGGAAGCGCTGCACGGGATCGGACACCAGCAACCGGTCATCGGTATATCCTGCATGGCGGAGAACAGCCTGAGTTCCACCGCCTATCGTCCCGGGGACGTCATCAACACCTACTCCGGCAAGACCGTCGAGGTGCTGAACACCGACGCTGAAGGGAGATTGGTGCTCGCCGACGGGCTGTGGAAGGCGGGCGAGTTCGACCCCGAGTTCATCATCGACCTCGCCACCTTGACCGGTGCGTGCGTGGTCGCACTCGGTCACGAGGCGACCGGACTGTGGTCCAACGACGATGCCCTGCGCGAGCGGCTGCGCAAGGCGGCCGAATCGGTCGACGAACTCGCGTGGCCGATGCCGCTGCTGCCGGCGTTCGAGAAGCAGGTGAAGGATTCGAAGATCGCCGACGTGAAGAACCTGGGTGACCGTTATGGCGGTGCCAACTCAGCCGCCGCCTTCCTCAAGCAGTTCGTGCCCGAGCGAGGCGAGGGTGACGATGCGGAGCAGTATCCGTGGGCGCACCTGGACATCGCGGGCACCGCCTGGGGCACCTCGACCAATGACATGGTCGCACACGGGGCGACCGGTGTGCATGTGAGAACACTCACACACCTGCTCACAGAACAGTGAGCAGGGTGATCAGGCCTCGTCGTCGAGGACCTCGAAGTCGGCTTCGACGACATCGCCGTCGGTGTCCTCCTCTGCCTGCTGCTCCGCCTGTTCCTGTTCCATCGACGCTGCGGCAGCCTCGTAGAGCTTGGCTGAGATGGCGTGCATCGACTCCTCGAGCTCCTTCACCTTCCCCTGAATGGCCGCCTCGTCGATGTCGTCGATGTCCAACGGCTCTCCATCCTTGGTGATCAGTTCCTCCAGTTCACCCAGTTTCGCCTCGACCGGTTCGACATCGCTCTCGTCGATCTTGTCCTCGGCCTCCTTGAGCGTGCGTCGGGTCTGGTAGATGATGCTGTCAGCCTGGTTGCGCAGTTCGACCTTCGCCTTCCTGCGGCCGTCCTCCTCGGCGAACTGCTCCGCCTCGGCGATCTTATTCTGGATGTCATCCTCGGACAATGAGGTCTGCGACTCGATGCGGATCTGCTGCTCCTTGCCGGTGCCCATGTCCTTGGCGGCCACGTTCACGATTCCGTTGGCGTCGATGTCGAAGGTGACCTCGACCTTCGGCATGCCGCGCGGTGCGGGTGGGATGCCCTCGAGGAAGAAGCGCCCGAGCGTGATGTTGTCGCGCGCGAACTCGCGCTCGCCCTGCATCACGTGGACCTCGACCGCCGGCTGGTTGTCGCTGGCTGTGCTGAATACCTCCGAGCGCCGGGTCGGGATGGTCGTGTTGCGCTCGATCATCCTTGTGGTGACACCGCCGAGCGTCTCGATGCCGAGCGTGAGCGGCGTGACGTCGAGCAGCAGCACGTCGGTCACCGTGTCGTCGCCGACGATGATGCCCGCCTGCAGCGCGGCGCCCATGGCGACCGCCTCATCGGGGTTGATGCCCTTGTAGGCCTCCTTGCCGACCTCCTTCTCGATCGCCGTCTGCACGGCGGGAACGCGGGTCGAGCCACCTACGAGCAGCACCTTGTCGACCGCCCCCTTGGCGAGTTTGGCGTCCTTCATCGCCTGGCGCGTCGGACCCATGGTCGCCTCGATCAGGTCGGCGATCAACTCCTCGAACCTGGCGCGGGAGAGCGTGAGGTCGAGGTGCTCGGGATTGCCGTCCTTCATGGTGATGAACGGGAGGTTGATCTGTGTGCTTTGCGTGCCTGACAGCTCGATCTTCGCCTTCTCGGAAGCCTCCTTCAACCGGCTCATCGCCTGCAGGTCCTTCGACAGGTCGATGCCGCTCGACTTGCGGAACTCGGTTACACACCAGTCGATGACACGCTCGTCGAAGTCGTCCCCACCGAGCCTGTTGTTGCCAGCGGTCGCCTTCACCTCGATCTGCGGATGTCCGTCCACCTGGTAGATGTCCAGCACGGACACGTCGAACGTGCCGCCGCCTAGGTCGTAGACGAGAATCGTCTGGTCCTCCTCCTTGTCCACACCGAAAGCCAGCGCGGCAGCGGTCGGCTCGTTGATGATGCGGAGCACCTCGAAGCCGGCGATCCTGCCGGCGTCCTTGGTGGCCTTGCGCTGCGCGTCGGAGAAGTAGGCGGGACAGGTGATGACCGCCTGATTGACCTCCTGTCCGAGATACGCCTCGGCGTCAGCCTTCAGCTTCTGCAGTATGAACGCCGATATCTCCTGCGGCGTGAACACGCTGTCGTCGATCTTCTTCGTCCAGTCGGTGCCCATCTCTCGCTTGACCGACATGACGGTCCGCTCGGAGTTGGTCACAGCCTGTCGCTTGGCGATCACACCGACCAGCCGCTCGCCATCCTTGGTGAAGGCGACAACGCTCGGCGTCGTCCGCGCTCCTTCGGCGTTCGGGATGACCACCGCTTCTCCGCCTTCGATGGTCGCTGTACAACTGTTCGTCGTTCCAAGATCTATGCCGATCACAGGGTTCTTCTTCGCCATTCATTTCACCTCATCAATTGAGTCATTCATTCATCGAGCAGTTCGAGGGTCACATCCAGGATGCCGTTGTTCAGATCCCACTCGACGACATCAGAGCACGCTCGTGCCAATTGGAATCTGCGCAGTGGGTGGGGTCGCCCTTCGGACATCAGGTTGAGGCAGGCACCCTCCTGAGTGAGGTTGAGTTCGACAGCGACCGACTCATCGGTCAGAT
>JAKUTA010000074.1 GCA_022447885.1 Candidatus Poseidoniales archaeon
AAGGGAGTACGGTTAGAGCCAGATCCATTCTCGCTTGTCATCATGACGGCAAGTCAGTCACGACAATAGAGGGTCTGTCGCAAGGTCTGGATCTCCATCCCATCCAGGAGGCGTTTGTCGAGACCAATGCGTTTCAGTGCGGCTACTGCACCCCCGGATTCATCCTCATGACGCTTTCCCTCCTCCAGGACGATCCGCGGCCGAGCAGCGAAACCATCCGTGAATGGCTCGACGGCAATATCTGCCGTTGCACCGGCTATGCCCCGATTGAACAGGCCGTCTTTGTTGCGATTCGGCGTCTCAACGAAGCGGAGGCTGCCGATGGCTGATCCACGTTCTGTGCCTCGCCGTGACGCATTCGCGAAAGTTACCGGGCGGGCGATCTACAGCATCGATTCCGCCTTGCCCTACATGGCGCATGCTGCGGTCGTGCGGGCGGAGCGTGCCCATGGCGAGATCGTCGACATCGATCACGCGGAAGCGTTGGCTGCGCCCGGCGTGCTCGGGGTTGTCTGTGGATCGGACCTCGTCGGCATCTCGCCGCTGTTCGGCCACATCATTCCCGACCACCCGATCCTTGCCATCGACAAGGTGCGCTACTTCGGGGAACCAGTCGCGGTCGTGGTTGCCGAAACCGTTCAGCAGGCGCAGGATGCTGCCGCAACGGTGTGGGTCGACTACACCGACCTCGAGCCGCTGGTCGACGCAGATACCTCGCTGGCATCGGACCTGTTGATTCACACCCAAAGTTACACGGGGCCGGAAGGCGGATTCCTCGGGATACAGACGAAGGACACCTCGGGAAACAACGTGGCTCACGAGGTCGCGCTCGGGTGGGGTGACGTCGATACTGCCTTCGCCGATGCGCACCTGGTGGTCGAGAACACGATGTGGTTTCCGATGGTCTACGCCTACGCCATGGAGACCTACAACGCCATTGCGGATTACCGAGGGAACTCGCTCCACGTCATCACCACGGCGCAGCATCCGGTGATGGTTCGTAGGGAGTTGGCCCGGCTATTCGCCCTGCCGCTGGCGGCTGTGCGAGTTGAAGTGCCATTCGTTGGTGGAGGGTATGGCTCCAAGTCCTACACGAAGCTCGAGCCGCTGGCGGCAGTCGCCTCCAGGGCCGTAGGACGCCCGGTGCAGGTGACCACCGACTTCGAAGCGGCGATCAACACGACTCGGGCCGATGGGGCCGAGGTAACGATGCGGACGGCATTCGATGCGGACGGCACGATCCTTGCCCGCGATGCCGACATCATTCTCGACACGGGCGCCTATGCCGACAACAGCCCGCTTGTCCTCGCCAAGTGTGCGAACCGTTGTTTCGGTCCCTACCGAGTTCCGGCCTTGCGAGTACGGGGCCGAGCTGTCTACACCAATACCACCCCCGCTTCTTCCTACCGAGGATTCGGTGCCCCGCAGGGCGCCCTCTCCGGCGAAGTCAATCTCGACATGGCTGCACAGCAACTCGGCATCGATCCCGTCGATCTACGGAGGCGAAACCTTGTCGCGCCCGGAGAAACGATCATGCCCGGCAAGCGGCCAATGGATGCCGACCTCCTTGCCGACATGGAGACCGTCGCCGAGGCTCTCTTCGAACACACCCTCATAGAAGAACCTGGCATCCGGCGGGGCAGAGCGCTTGCACTCTCCGCGTCGGATGCCGGAGCTTCACCTGTCTCCACGGCGATGGTGAGGATGCATGCGGATGGCTCAGCCACGCTGCTCACCGGCAGTACGGAGTTGGGCCAAGGAAGCAACACCGTGCTCGCGCAGATCGTGGCGCGCGAACTCGGACTCGACATTGATCAGGTCGCGGTAGGTCAGTCCGACACCCTTTTCACTCCCTACGAGTGGACAACAGGTGCAAGCCGAACCACCACCATCACCGGCCTGGCGGTACAGGCCGCGTGCCAGGAAATTTGGTCCAAGCTCCGCGCCCTTCACTCCCAAACCCAAGATGTCGACCCCGACGCCGTGACGGTTGTCGACGGAGCGTTACTGGTCGATGGCAACATGACGAGCCCCCGCGACGTGATTTGTTCATGGTTCGGCGCCGATGCTGGCGAAGTCACCGGTGTGGGTGTCATCCGAAAGTCCGGCACAACCGAGGCTCTCCCTCCGTTCTGGGAAGTCGGCATGGTCGGCGTCGAGATCGCGGTTCACGAAGACACCGGTGAGATCGACATCGAGCACCTGGTCTTGGTCGGAGATGTGGGCCATGCCATCAATCCGGACCTCGTCAAGGGTCAAGACCTTGGAGCGGCGACCCAGGGACTCGGCTGTGCGCTTTGGGAGGAACTGCTCTACGAGGGTCAGCAGCTAACGAATCCGAACCTTGTCGAGTATCGGGTACCGCGTTTCAGGGACATGCCGCGAAGAGTTACCTCCGTGATCGCCGAGCGCGGAGATGGTGTTGGCCCATATGGGGCAAAGGGCGGGGGAGAAGGCGCGATAAATCCAATCCCGGCTGCGATCGCATCGGCAGTCGCACAAGCGGTGGGGGTGTGGCCTGACAGGCTGCCGCTCAACCCTCAGCGGGTATGGGAACTCTTGGAGGCGGCAAACAGTTCTGAAGGACCCAACTGAGAGAACGCCACCCTGCGCTTCGGTCTAAACGAGTCTGGTCTAGACGTGTTGGCCCCGTTCGAGCTCTTCGATGAGATCGTCACGCGACTCGCAGATGTGCTCGACCAGCACTGCGGCCGCCCGCGACGGTTTGCGATCAGCAATGGCATCGGCCAACTCATTGTGGGATCTGTGAGCGTGGGCCCGGTTGCTGAGCAGGTGATAGCGGTCGACGTTGTCGCGCAGTTGCATGATGATCCGCCGCATGCGGGGTCGATTGGCATGGTGGTAGATGTCGCTGTAGAAGCTGCGGCGCTGGTTGAACGCTTCAGACGGCGACAGGGTGTTGTCCGCGCTGGCGGTCGCCGCGACCGCCAGTATCCGAGCAGTCTCCTTGCTGATGTTGTCGACCGCGTAGGCCATGCACTTCGCCTCGAAAGCGATCCGCATCTCGTAAATCTCCGCCACGTCGTCAGCGGTGAGTTCGGTGACGCGAGCGCCCTTGTGGCCTTCGATCTTCACCAGGGATTCAACCTCGAGACGACGCAGCGCATCTCGAAGTGGAATACGGCTCACGCCGAGTTGGCCCGCAATCTCGGACTGGGTGAGACGCTGGCCCGGAACCAGCAGTCCTTCCCTGATCGCTCTCCGCAGTTCCGTGGTCACCGCTTCTTCAGCGGTGACCGGTGATGCCATGTCGAGGCTCAAGTTTAAATCGCTTGGTTCACCCTTGTTCTTCGCCCCCAGCGCAACCATGAACTATTGGCTCCAGTCGCTCCCGTTGATGATGGATACAGTATACCGCGACCATGGAGTCAGTTCCCAGCCCTGATCATGGTTGCTCCCTGGGGGGCCCTTGACTACGGTATGCGGTATGCAAGATCGGGTGAGCGAAGAGAAGCAGATCAACGACGGTGACTACGCAGCTGACATCTCCTACCGGGACCAGCCTCTGAGCGGGACTGAGATCAGTGAGATGCAGGATCGCGATGACTGGAACATCAAGAATCCACCAGTAGAAGTGACGATCGTCAAGAATCTCCGCGAGACGGAATTGGTTCCTCGGGAATACCGCAATACCAGGGCCCGCTTCATGAAGATGACGGGCGAGCGTCGTTTGCAGCCCCACTTGAGCGAACTCCCGCCGCTCGGCAAGTCCACGAACCACCGCCACACAACCGAGGCCGTGCTCTACATCATCAAGGGCAACGGCTATACGAATATGGGATACGACGATGAACCGCTTCAGCGGATTGACTGGGAAGAAGGAGATCTGCTGGGTATTCCGCTGTGGTCGTGGCATCAACACTTCAACACGAGCGAAACCGAAACGGTTCGGTATCTGGCCGTTCAGGACACCTTCATGGTCAAGGCTCTCGGACTTCACCAGAGCGAGCGCCACCCTGACCAGTAGGCCTCGCCTGTGAGTCGCTGAGCAAGACGCCTCACGACCCAGGTCTCGACCATTGGATCCAATGGTGGAGACCTGGGTCGTGTCGCGCGTGAGCAAACTCAGTGGCACCTAGCAAAAGTTCCTCACGGTGATAGCCAGATTGGATCCAATCTGGCTAGAATGGTCTGAGGCGGCCGAGGAACAGGGACCACGAATTGTCGAGTCAAACCAGCCTGACGCCTCGACAAGCAAGCATCAACGCCAGCTTCGCCTACGCCGGTTGCATCGTGGCCCAAACTGGTGTGCAGCTCGTCGCCCCTTCCTTGCCGGCGATGCGCGATGCCCTCGGATTGACCGATAGCCGCCTGGCCCTCGTGATGACCATCTACCTCCTGCCGGCCGCTCTGGGGGCCCTCCCAGCAGGACTCCTCGCTGACCGTATAGGTCGCCGCAGAGTCTTCGGCTGGTCAATGGTGCTATTCGGTCTCGCAGGAATCCTCCTCCAGTTCTCCACCGGGTCATTCGGGTTGTTCCTGGCAATTCGATTCGCGCAAGGGCTCGCATTCGCTGGACTTCTCCCCTTGACGATGACCATCCTCGGCGATGCGTGCCGCGGGGCCGAACTCATTCGCGGCCAGGGTCGTCGCTCAATCGCGATGCTCACGGGCGACGGGATCTTGCCGATACTCGGCGGTGTCCTCGCGGCCTCGACCTGGCAAGCACCCTGGCTCGGCCAGTTGTTGGCAGTCCCATTCGGGTTCATGGTGCTCGCCAAGATGACTGATCCACCGTCGCTCGGCACCACGATCCGACGTACAGGAATCCTGGCGGGGTTCGGACGCGTCTTTCGGATGCAAGGGGTCGTCGCTCTCCAGTACGCCGGGTTCCTGCGGATGTTCACCAAGTTTTCCATAATCGCCTTCCTCCCTATGTTGTTGGTCGATGTCCGAGGCACGTCTCCTGCCTTTGCCGGTCTGGTGGTTGGCGCTTCGGCGCTCATCGGCATCATCCCGTCACACTTCGCCGGTCGTATCGCCGGATGGGGCAAGCCGACTACGTTCATCGCAATTGGATTGGCCAGCGAGGCCGTTGCGCTGGCGGTGTGGGCCCAAGCCCCTTGGCCGGGAACCATCTTCATGGCCGCCCTGACCTTCGGGGTCGCCGATGGCCTGTCCGGAATCTTCGTGAACTCCTTGGTGGCGGCAACTCCGGAAACCGAACACCGAGCGAGTTTCATCGCCGCGACCGGCGCGATTCGAAACCTCGCCAAGTTCCTCGGCCCGGCATTCGTGGGGATCCTCCTGCTGATGACGACCCTGCCAGATGCCTTCACGATCATGGCGACAGCCATGCTGCTGTCCACGTTCCTCGTTCTCCCACTGCGCGTTCTCGACAGTCGCCTCGAAGACCAACGGGACAACGAAGGCGATCGGTTGGCCCCTACGGAATCGGTGAGGTCCGATGACATCCGTTGAGCCGACCGACCAGTCAGACATGAGCCTCGAACAACTCATCGAAGCTTCGCGTCACAACTTTCGCACGGTCGAGGAAATGGCTGCCTCGGTCATCCGCACCGCGATCGAGTCAGGGATCTTTGAGCCGGGCGAACGACTCCCACAAGACCGGCTCGCTCGTCTTTTTGACGTGAGCCGCATGCCAATCCGATCCATCCTTCGCCAACTCGAGTCCGAGGGTCTCGTCGAGATGCATGCCCACCGGGGAGCGACGGTCCGCTCCCTCTCGCCCGACGAGATCTCCGACCTCTATGAGATGCGGATCATGATCGAGACATTCGCACTGCGAAAGACCGTCGCCACGATCGACGACGACCAGATCAACCAACTCACCGAACTTTCCGGACAGCTCCAATCGATCGCGTACGAAGCAGGATGGGTCGAGGCACGACGCAGGTTTTACCGCTCCTTTTACTCAATCGGGAACACGCCACGTGTCGTGAGCACGATCATGCAGTTCCGAGCCGAGGTGACTCGTTACACGACAGAACTGACCAACATCCAGTCACACACCCACGAAGCCTTGCTGGACCGCGTTCGACTGCGAGATCCCGATCTTGCGGCGGCCTGGCTCGAGACGCACCTACGCGAGGTCGCACAAGGGTTGCGAGAGCAGGTGACCGCTCTCCAGACACAACAGACAACAAGTTCGATCACCGAGGAATCCGGTAGCTCAAGAAACGAAAGGGGAGGTTTCGATTCCCAGGCTGAGTAACCGCATGGAGGGGCGCGTCGCCATCGTTACAGGCGCCGCCCACGGCATTGGCCGCGTCTACGCACACCGATTG
>JAKUTA010000075.1 GCA_022447885.1 Candidatus Poseidoniales archaeon
GATCTTGGCATCGCGGAAGAAGCGGGCTACCGGGTACTCCTCGGTGTAGCCGTATCCTCCGAGGATCTGCACCGCCCGCTCCGAGACCCACATCGCCGTGTCACCGGCGTACAGTTTGGCGATGCTCGCTTCCAGCGTGTGCCGGTGAGCGCCCTCGCCGTAGTGCTTGCCTTTCGCCCACGCTGCTCTATAGACCAGCAGGCGGGAGGCATCTATGCGTGTCGCCATGTCAGCGAGATAATTCCCGATCGCTTGGTGCTGGGCCAGCGGTTTCCCGAACGTCTCCCGTTCGTGAGCGTACTTCAGCGCCGCCTCAAAGGCGCCCTGGGCGATTCCAAGCGCCTGCGCGGCGATCCCGATGCGACTGTTGTCGAGCGCGTTCATGGCGATGGCGAATCCGCCTCCAACCTCTCCGAGCACGTTGGCGGCAGGAACCTGGCAGTCCTCGAGCACCAGCGAGCAGGTGTCGGATGAGCGGATGCCCAGCTTGTTCTCCTTCTTCCCCACGGAGAATCCATCGAATCCACGCTCGATGACGAACGCGGTGGTCCCCCCGTGCTTCTTCACGCCGTAGTCAGGGTGGTCGACGACCTTGGCGAACAGCACGTAGATGTCGGCACTGTCCCCGTTGGTCACCCACATCTTCGTTCCGTTGAGGATGTACTGCTCCCCATCATCCGAGAGTTTCGCTTTGCAGGAGAGCGCCGCCGCATCCGTTCCCGCACCCGCTTCCGAGAGTGAGTATGCTCCGACATCAGTCCCTGACAGGCGGCTGAGATACTCCTGCTGCAGCGCGTCGCTGCCGTGCAGTGCGATTGTCTTGCTGCACAGGCCGACATGCACCGCGTAGAACACCGCGAACGATGGGTCGACGCGCGCCAGCTCCTCGATTATGATCGCCTCGCAGATGTCATCGAGCGGATTCCCACCGTGCTGCTCGGGGATGGTTATCCCGTGCAGGCCTAGTTCGCAGAAGCGCTGCCACTCCTCGACGGGAGCCTGCTGCTGCTTGTCACGCGCCGCGATGGTCGGAGTAAGTTCGGCTTGTGCCCAATCGCGCACCAGGTCGCGGACCATCTGCTGCTCCTCGCTCTGCTCGAAATCCACGGCCGACCCTCGTGAATGGCGAGACGGTGCCTGTTCATGAAGAAACCCCACAGGTTCGACAGGTGGTTGGATTGCCTTGCTCGCCAGTCGAATTATTCAAATAACGGACTTGGCACGGCTCGCCGGAAGGGGTGCTGTAATGGCGGACGGAGACTACATCGAGTTCAAGATAGTTGATGGCAGAAAATACTCGAAAGAGCACCTCTGGTTCGAGGTGGTCGACAAGGACGAGCACACGTTCAAGATCGGCATCAGTGATTTCCTGCAAGCAGACCTCGGCGAGATCGTCCGGGTCATCCTGCCGCAGCGACACGATGTTGCGGAGTTCTCCATGGAGGACTTCGACAACGATGATGAGCCCGATGTGGGCAACGGCGCGAAGGATGCAGGCCCCACCGGGGATGAGATGGCTGAGGGTGAAACCCTGGTGACCCTGCGCAGCGCGGACGAGAGTCTGGTAATCGAATCCCCATTCTCAGGACATGTGATCGAACTCAACGGCGAAGTGGAGGACACCCCGGAACTCGTCAACGACGACGCCTACGGGGACGGCTGGCTGATGATAGTCAGGCCCCACGACTTCGAGCCCGAGGAAGAACTCCTCGAACCCGACGAATACCTCGAGCACCTCCACGACGTCTGAGAGTCTCCGGCCGTGAACTGGAGCCGTACGAGCGGATGTCCTGGTTGCGGGACTCCGGCTGGATCGGGCTCTAGTTGACCCACTTGTAGGAGCGGGCGCCTTCGAGGACGCCTTCGGTAACGACTTCGACGAGCGTGAACTCCCCTGAGGGCTCGACGACGCTCTCGTGGAGTGTGCCCTTGTGCAGTCCGGTATAGGTCGACTCGTCGATGGCGAGGCGGCCTGCGAGCCGCTCGAACAGGTTCCAGCCGGCCACGACCTCGCGCCAGTCCGCGGACACGAATCCCTCGAACACCTTCGCCTTGGCGCCCGACCCATACCCGCACAGCCCGAAGGAGTGGCCCTCGATGGGGGAGTTCTCCTCGTAATCCGATTCGAAGGTCGACATCAGTGCCAGGAAGATCGAGCCGGTGTACTGGTTTCCGATCAGGCTCGACGCCCGCTGCCCTTTCTCGATGCGGATGCTGTGGAACTCCTGGTACGCTGCCGTCTTGGAGATCGCCCGCCGGTAACCGTTGGCCGACTTCTCGTACGCCAGCTCACCTTCGGGAGTGTCCTCGAAGTCTTCGCGCAGCGGCTCTGCGCCGATCTCGGCCATGATCTCGTACCACACCGGTCTGCCGCGCCGGTCGTGGCGGAACACGTCGGGGAACATCCGCCGTGCCTGGAAGGCATAGGGCAGATGCATGATGATGCGCGCCCACTCCTCGGTGAGCGGCGCGTCGGTCTCGGGGTCGTGGCGCCCGTCAGCCACCGCCTGTCTCTGGAAGTCGAGGAAGGCGGTCTTGACAGCCTCCTGGTAGCAGAAGTTGGAGAACTGTCCATCGAACACCGGTTCGTCGCGGTGGATGTGCACCGTCTCCTCTCCATGAGAGAAGATGCCGAGTCTGCGCACCGTAGACTCGGGCAGATGCTTGATCATCCGCTCCGCCATCCCTTCCTTGATGTTCTGGCCGGTCTCCCTTGCCAGTTGCAGCACATGATTGATGACCGAGGTGATCGACACCTCCCGCCGCGGCTTGAAGAAGTCGTGCACGGGGGTGGTCGAGACCCCCCAGCGGTCGGGAATGGTGATCAGGCGCGGGTTGTGGCGCACGAGCAGCGCTCCTCCGCCTGCGCCCTGGGTGTACTCGCCGCTCGATCCAAGGTCGTACTTGGCGTTGTCACTGAAGACGACGATTCCAATCCTGTCAGCTTCCTCGCCACCGCGGGCAACCCAGTCGAGCGTGTTGTGCAGGGCATCGACCGCTCCGATGCAGGCGAACGTCATGTCGACGACGTCACAGTTACGGAAGCAGTCCTCACCGTATTGCTTCTCGTAGCGCTGCGTCAGCATGTCGAGGATGTAGGTGGCCGTCGGCTTCGAGCCGTCCAGCGCGCTCTCGGTTCCCAGATACAGCCTGCCGATGCTTCGCGGGTGGAGTCCGTTGCGGTCGATCAGCCGCGTCGCGGCGTTGGCGCCCATGGTCGCGGTGTCCTCGTGTACGTCGGGGACGGACATCGCTGTGAGGCCTAGTCCCTTGTTCAACTTCCCGTAGTCCGCGCCGCGCATGACTGCGAAATCCTTCATGTCGAAGTAGATGCGCGGGAAGTGGATCGAGATGTCGTCTATGCCTACTTTCATGGGTCTCTCCATCCCGGCTGCGCAGGGTTCGTTTTAGAATCCTATCCCGTACGGTGGGGGTCCTGACTCAATTGAACGTGCGCTTCACTTGGGCGGTCCGATGACATACAGTGTTTCGAGTAAGGAGAGTCTGACTCAATCACCGGTGATCACGGTCACCGCGTCCAGCAGGTCGGGCGTCGCAGCGAAGTGTTCGGCGAGCGGCGCGAGCAGCCCAGCGAGCGCGTCAGCGACGGCGAGTTTGTAGTCGAGCGGATGCACGTCACCTGCTGCGAGTGCCTTCCTCAGCGCGGCGGGGTCATCCCAGGTGGAGGGTTCCCCGTACTTCGGATCAGGGGTGATCGTCAGGCTCGAGAGCTCAGGTAGGATGATCTGTTCAACGAGTTCGTGAACGGGTGAGTCGGAATCGTCTGGATCCAGGAACGCCTTGCGCAGTTTCCCACGGAGTTCGTCGGGCCCATCGTGCAGCAGCACCGCCCCCTCGGGGTCTGATTTCGACATCTTGTGGTCGAAGGATTCCATCCGCGCGCCGCTCGCCCTGAGACTGGAGATGATCGGGGTATGCACGCAGGTCGCCTTCGTCCAACCGTATCGGTCGGCGACGTCGCGCATGTACATGTGCGCCTTGCGCTGGTCCATGCCTCCGATCGCGATGTCGATGTGCATCTCGAAGATGTCCGCCGCCTGCATCGCCGGGTAGAAGAATTTCGAGGTGTCGTCGTCGGCCGCATCCTCGCCGCGACCCATGATGCTGAACGTTCTGCGCACCCTCGCCAGGCTCATGTTCTTCGAACAGCGGAGCACCGTCGCCCAGTAGTCGCCTGATTCCATGAGTTCGCTGGCATACAGGAAGCGCAGTTCACCAGAGCCCTCTCCCTCCGCAGGGTTGCCGAGCAGAACACGGAAGATCTCCTCCATGTAGCGAGCCGTGGTGCGAATCTTGTCCATGTCCCCTCCGAACTTGTCGTTCACCCACGCGTGCCAGTCGGCGAGGAAGATGAGCACGTTGGCTCCGGAATCGAGCATTCGTCTGAGCGTCAGGGCTTGGACGAGCCATCCGATGTGCGCTTTTCCGCTCGGCTCGTAGCCGACGTAGCAGCGCAGCACCCCGTCGCCGGCGTGTGACTCGCCGCTCGCCATCGCAGAGACAAGATGGTCGAGTCCGACCACTTCCTCCACACCGGGCAGCATCCAGGCGATACGCGCCCTGTCCGAGTCGTTCAGCGCCGAGAAGTCGGTGTCCGGAGCGTGAGCACTGAGCAGGTCTTCGACTGCCTCTGCGCTCAAGTCACCCGGTCCGGCCATCGGCGTCCCCTCCGCTCATCAGGGTTAGAGGTTGGGTCAGCCTTCGAGCAGTTTTGCGAGTTTCTTAGCCCTGCCATCGGCACGGGTGAAGTCACCCCTCTCGAGCGCTTCTTCGATCTCGACGATGAATCCCTCCGCCTCGACCCTCGTGTCGTTGGTCAAGGAAGTCGACATCCCAAGGAAATGACGTGCTTGTCTGACCGCGGAGAGCGACTTGGTTCGCTTCTTGGCGAACTCCTTCGCCTTGTCACTTCGCTTCTTGGCATCGTAGCCGGTGGCGGCATCGAGAAACGCCGACCAGCGCTGGCGTGATTCCATCGCCTGCTCACGCCCATCCTCCTGTTCGAGGAAATCCGACAGTTCGTCGCCCTTCATCTGCTGCACTTCGATGAGCAAGGTGCCATCAGGTCCGTATTCACCGGACACGAGCGAGAGGATTCCGAAACGACCCTCGAATCCGCCGTCGCCGCTGGTCTTCACGTCTTCGAAGTGTTCTCGAGCCAACTTGACGAGACCTCCGTCCGCGCTGACCTGCTTCATCAGTCCACGCTTGACGTGAAAGCGCTCCATGACCCCGGCCGGGGTCCGACCGTGGTTCAAACTTTCTCTCAGTGCGACTCGATGAAACATCGCGGTACAGACCCGCGAAGGGATAAGACGCCCCCCCCGCTCGACCCGCCCATGCGAGGCCGGTCCCGCCCCCTGTTAGTCGCCGCAGTGCTGCTGCTGCTGCTGCTCCCGACCCCGGCGCTGGCGCACAATGAGGTGGTCGAACTCAGACACATCCGCATCATCGAGCTGCGCGACATCGGCATCGAGGCGTCAGCACTCTCGCCCGACGGTGATGACGTGCTGCTGGTGGGATTGGAGGGTTGGGCACATCTGCTGGATGCGGTCGACCCGAATGTGGAGGTGGAGTTGAACAGCAATGACGAGGATGACCTGCACGATGTGGATTGGCACCCGCGCGGCAACACCGCCCTGATCGTGGGTGATGCGGGAACGATGCTGCGCTACACCCGCGAGGACCACTCGATCACCCATGTCTCGGGTTCGGCTGGAGCACTCTACGGCCAGGACCTGTCGGCCGTCTCCTGGGACGGCCCGGGCAACTGGGCGTACCTCGGAGGGCCGGGGGGGCTGCTGATGCGCTACCGGGAGAATGGGACCACCGGCGAAGGTGAGTTCCACGTCCTCGAAGGTTCACGCAGCAGCGACATCACCGCCATCGACTGTCATGCGGTGATGCACTCTCACTGCGCGGTGAGCACGCGCTCCGATGGTCTGGCGCTCATCGACGTCAACCACACCGTGCATTGGCTGCCCACCTCGGGTGCTACCGACTGGGCCGATGTCATCTGTCCCAGCGCGGGAATCGACCGCTGCGTGGCGATCGGCCGCGACCAGTCGGTCGGAGTCGTCCTGCTCGACGTGAACGCCGCCGGCAACAGCCAGTTCCACTCGAAGCGGGTGGAGACCGCTGGCCAGTTCACCGGGGTGC
>JAKUTA010000076.1 GCA_022447885.1 Candidatus Poseidoniales archaeon
GATTCCTCCCCCGCTCACAGAGAACTGATTCGCGAGCAGCCGGTGGTTTCCCCGCATGCGTTGCACTTCAGGCAGGTTCCGTTCCGCGTCATCTTACTCTGGCCGCAATTCTGGCAGATGTCCCCGGTGAAGCCGCGCTCGCGGGCGATTCGTATTCGCTCCATGTCCTCATCGATCTCGGGATACACATCGAGGGTCAACTGGATGTCCCGCTTATCCCCCGCCACGCGCATCACTCCGTCCGGTGTCTCTTCCGGCCTGCTGATCGAGGTGTACTCCAAGTCCTCCGCCGACACATTTGCCAGGTCGTCCTTACCGAGATACTTGATGGCCAGTTCACGGAAGATGTAATCGACGATGCTGGTCGCCATCTTCACCCGGTTGCTTCCTCCCTGGACCACGCCGCTCGGCTCGAACTTCTGCCAGGTGAACGACTTCACGAACGCCTCGAGCGGCACTCCGTACTGCAGCCCGATGGACACCGCGATGGCGAACTGATTGAGGAGCGAGCGCCATGCAGCCCCCTCCTTCGAGGTGGTGATCATGATCTCACCCAGTTTCGCGTCCTGATACGCGCTCGAGGTGAGATAGACCGTGTGCCCACCCAGCCGCGCCTTGAGAGTGTGCGAATTGCGTTCATCCGGGAGGGCCCGGCGCACGGCGACATAGTTGTGCACGAGTGCTTCGGCGACTGGTCTCGCCTCTGCCGGTGCCAGTGGTAGTTGTTCGATCGCCTGATCGACCATCTTCTGCATCGGAGCCATCTCGGGTGGCTCGGTCATCACGTCAGAGTCAGTTTCCATGAAGACGCTGTTGTCCACCAGGGAGGATGTCAGGGGCTGCGACAGTTTGCTTCCGTCACGGTACAGCGCGCACGCCTTGTTACCAGTCTCCCAGCTGCGCACATAGGCGTTCTTCACGTCGTCGATGGTGACATCGGCGGGCATGTTGATCGTCTTGCTGATCGCACCCGAGATGAACGGCTGCGCCGCCGCCATCATGTCCACATGCGCCTTCCAGGGAATGGAGCGCTTACCGATCCTGCCGCAGGTCTGGGCACAGTCGAACACCGCCAGATGCTCCTCCTTGAGGCCCGGTGCTCCCTCGACTGTCAAGCGGCCGAAGATGTGGTCCTCGGCGAGTTGGACCTCCGCTCTGCTGAATCCGAGATGGGTGAGCAGGTCGAACGTGGGCGTATCCATCTGCGCCTCATCGAGTTCGAGCACCTCCTTGCAGAAATCCATGCCAACGATCTCGGGGGTGAACAGGCCGCGGATCCCCATCACCTTCGGAATCGCGTCATCGAGCTTGCTCAGTTCAGATTCGGTGAATCCCAGATCCATCAGCGTGCTCTGGCTGACCACCGGAGAGTTGACCAGCGAACTGGTGCCCAGCACGTAGTCCATGATCCGCTCCACCTCGACTTTCGAGTAGCCCTGTTTGCGCAGGCCGGCTGGCAGCCCCTTCATGGGGATCTTGAGCATGCCTCCCCCAGCGAGATCCTTGAATTGAACGAGTGAGTACTGCGGCTCGACACCGGTGGTGTCCGCCCCCATCACCAACCCGATGGTTCCGGTGGGGGCGATGACGGTGGTCTGGGCGTTGCGATAGCCGTGCTCCTCACCCTTCCTGACAGCCGCCTCCCAGGAGGCGCAGGCCGCCTCCCTGAGGTCCTTGGCGCATTTCTTGGGGTCGATGGCCACCGGCAGCACGCTCAGCCCCTCATACTCGTGGACCGGAGCGTTGTACGCAGCACGCATGTGGTTGCGCATGACGCGCATCATCGGCTCACGGTTGTCCTCGAACTGTTCGAACGGCCCGAGGAACGAAGCCATCTCGGCCGAGGTGCTGTAGGATTGACCTGTCATGATGGCGGCCAAGGCTCCGCAGATGGAGTAGCCGCGTGGGTCGTCGTAGGGGATGCCCATGTGCATCAGCAGCGAGCCGAGGTTGCAGAAGCCGAGCCCGAGTGTGCGAGTCTCATAGGACAGGCGGGAGATCTTCTTGGATGGGAACTGCGCCATCACCACCGACAATTCGAGGGTGATGGTCCACAGACGAATCGAATGCACGTAGTCATCGATGTTGAACTTCCCCTGGTCCATGTCATGGAACTTCAGCAGGTTGAGGCTTGCCAGGTTGCAGGCGGTGTCGTCGAGGAACATGTATTCGCTGCACGGATTCGAGCCGTTGATGCGTCCACTGTTGGGGCAGGTGTGCCAATCGTTGATCGTGGTGTCGAACTGTATTCCGGGGTCGGCACATGCCCAGGCAGCATAGGCGATGTCATCCCACAGGTCGACTGCGGGCATGGTCTCGTTGGGAACCGGGTCGCGGCCCTCCTCCTTCGCCTTCTCCAGTTCGGTGCGCCAGTAGAGGTTCCATTCCCCGCCGGATTCCACTGCGTGCATGAACTCGTTGTCCGCCCTCACCGAATTGTTGCTGTTCTGGCCTGACACGGTCAGGTAGCCGGCGCCCTGCCAGTCAGAATCGAAATTCTGGAAAGTGACACTCTCCCATCCTTGGTCAGCGAGGTCGAGTATGCGCTTGATATGCGGCGGAGGGATGTTCGCATTCATCGCTTGGCTGATGGCGCGTGCCAGTTGCTGGTTGCGTCTGGTGTCGAGTTTGTCTGCCGCGTCTCCATCCCAATCGTTGACGGCTGCGAGGATGCCGTTGGTGTGCTTCTGCAACGCCGCTGCGCCGGTGATCAACGCCGACACCTTCTCCTCCTCTTTCATCTTCCAGTTGACGTATTCGCGGATGTCCGGATGATCGAGATTCAGTGTGACCATCTTCGCGGCTCTCCGAGTGGTCCCACCCGACTTGATCGCTCCTGCTGCCTTGTCGAGGATCATCAGGAACGACAGCAGGCCGCTGCTCTGACCACCACCCGAGAGCGGTTCGCCCGCGGCGCGTAGATTGGAGAAGTTGCTGCCGGTTCCGGAACCGAACTTGAACAACAGCGCTTCGCGCGAGATTAGGTCGGTGATCGAGTCCGGCCCGACCAGTTTGTCTTCGATGCTCTGGATGAAGCACGCGTGTGGTTGTGGCCGCTCGTACGCGTTCTTCGAGAGGGCGTCCTCATCTGTGAGTGGATTGACGTACCAGTGTCCTTGGGCCGGACCTTCGATTCCGTATGCCCAGTACAGGCCGGTGTTGAACCACTGCGGGCTGTTCGGCGCCGAGCACTGGCTGGCGAGCAGGTAGCACATCTCATCATAGTACGCGCGCGCGTCCACCTCGCTGACGAAGTAATCATGCTTCCAACCCCAGTAGGTCCAGCAACCCGCCAAACGATGGAACAACTGCTTGCCGCTGGTCTCACGCCCGACCCACTCCTCCTCGCTCATCCCCTTGCGCATCTCCATGTTCGGTGCGCTGCGCCAGAGCCATTCGGGAACGTCATCCTCCGGGATCTTCGCGAGGTGGTCCATCCCAGGGACAACTCTGCGCAGGTACTTCTGCGCCGCCACCATGGCCGGCACCCCCCGGAATCCCTCAGGGAACTCCACGCCCTTGATCTCGTGAGCCAGACTACCGTCAGGGTTGCGAATCTCGATGTCGTCGATGAACCAATCGAACTGCTCCCACACCGGGCTGTCATGAGAGGTGAAACGACGCTCGATGACCAAGCCTCGCTCCGCCTCGCCGACCTCGGATTCACCCCTCGTCTTGGACTGCAAATCTGTTCCCACCATGGCATTCTTTCCGCTCGCCGAACGTTGTCCACTTGCGAGGTGTCCACATCGTCCGAGCGGGATTCTCGTGCGCTATGGAGGGTCTTTAATGGTTAGTGGACCAACTGGCCCTGCGAGCCGGGAAAGAGCGCAATTGTCCGACTCTCCGGTCCGGCAGAAACATCGTTCCAAGTCAGTTCACTGACTGTTTGGAAGATAATTAACATGGTCTTCATCTGTACGCGGTCACCATCTGACCCAGTTCCTTGTGTTTTCAATTGTATTAGTGGAATCTGCTCGGCGATTGGTGCCTAGGCCGATCAATGATTCTCTTGAATTGTTAATGGAAAAGTAGCGCACCACGCGGGGGAACTCCTTTCAACGCGCGGCAACGGGAGCCAGCCGTACGCCAGCGTCGGCGCGGGAAGGTGTGAGATATGCTGGAACCAGAACAGATCATGCACGCGCTGATGATTCTCAACGTCGAGTCCACCGGTGGACTCAACGATTCAGTGATGACCCAGATGAGCGACCACCTCGGCTGCGACGACGAGGACATGGTGGCGGCCGGGGAGCACATCGAGAAGCATAGGGACGACGGTGACTGGGGCGGCAGGCGGGCTGCTGTGCTCGAAAGGTCGCTGAAGAGAGTCAACGAGGGGTTGTCGACCGGTCGACTGCCTGAAGAAGGGACACTGTCTCAGGAGATTCGAGGACTCATGCAGGAACACGCGCCCGAAGACGAAGACGATGGCGAGGTGGACCCGTTCGAAGAGCTCGGCGTGGTGAGGGGTGCGGCGGGTGCGTCAGGTGCGTCAGGTGCGGCGGACGCCGGCGAAGACCTGCTGGCGGCGTTCATGGATGACGATGACGAGGAGGAGCCCTTGCTGAGTGATGACACTCAGTTCTTCGGTGAGCAGGAGGACTCCGATGATGAGGAGGAGGCCGAAGCAGAGCCGGAGGAGCCAGAGCCGGAGGAGGAGCCAGAGCCAGAATCGACGGAGATGGCGCCCGTGGATGCGTACGAGTTGCTGCTCTCGACCTGCTGGGTGGATGGCATCCTCGACCCCGCCGAGGCCAAGTTGCTCGCCCGCAAGCGGCTCGAACTGACGATTACCTTCGAGACCCACCTGAAACTGCTGCGAGAGATGCTGGAGCGGGAGTCATGATCCCTGACCAGACACCCTTCTGGCACGCACTCGAATTGGCGTGGTGCGGCGACGGGGCGCTCTCCCTGCACAGCATCAGGTTGCTCGATGCGATGCAGCACATGCTGCAGATCAGCGATGCAGACCGCGCGCTCATCGAGTCCAAGTTCGAGGATGAGGTCGTGTTCGACTTGAATCGTTCCGGGTTCGGATGCGGTGACCAGGCGCTCGCCGGTTGGGTCGGCGCGCTGACCTTCCTCGACGACCCGGCGGCGGCCGATGTTTCTCGGGCGCTGGGCAGGGCAGCGCTGATGGCCGGACTCTCGCGCGAGCGCTGGAACGCGGGGATATCGTGGATGGACCAGTTGACGCTCGGCGTCCCGTTCAAGGAAGGTGTCTGGCGCGAGGGAGACGAATCTGGTGAACTCGCCCGCCTTCCCGCGATACTGCTTCCGTTAGCCCGCGAACTCGGTGTGATCACAGACGAGCAGTGAGAAGCGCGGACGCATCCGGAAGTTGGCGCCTACCCGTCGAGTCGGGCGTCCCAGGTGATCTCGGCGGTGTGCTTCAGCATGTTCGAGACGGTGCAGTACTTCGCATGACTCTGCTCGATGAGCCGTTCGATGAGTTTCAGCGGCAGATCGTTCCCGCGCACATGGTAGGTCATGTGGATGCGCGTGAACACCCGCGGATGCCCCTCGGCGCGCTCGGCGGTCAGTGCGAGATGCGCCCCCGTCACCTCCCGTTCCTTGAGGCCGACGATGACATCCACGAGGCTGCACGCCCCCGCCGCCTGCAGGGTCACCATCACCGGTGACAACCCCTCGCCACTCCAATCCATCTCGAATGTCGCGCCGTTCCCGTACGCGGTCATCTTCGTCCCTTCACGCCACTCGACGCTCGCTTCCATGACTTCCCCATCACGACCCGTGCGATGACCCTTCTGCAATCCCCATCTGACATGTGCCGTCGCATTCATGAAGGGGGCGTGGGTGGCGCGGCCGATGACCACAGGCTCACCCATCTCGATGACCGGCGGTAAGCTGCGGGTTCCCGACCACCCGCGCATCCACTATATCGAGGGAGACGGCATCGGTACCGACATCACGCCGGTGATGCAACGGGTCGTGGATGCTGCCGTGCTGCAAGCATATGCAGGTGGGCGGAAAATCAGCTGGGTCGAGGTGCTGGCAGGACAGAAAGCGTACGATGCCTGCGGCGAATGGCTGCCCGCCGAGACCGAGCAGGCGATGCGCGACGGCCTGGTGTCGATCAAGGGACCGCTGACCACTCCCGTGGGCGGCGGCATCCGCAGCCTGAACGTAGCACTGCGACAACGTCTCG
>JAKUTA010000077.1 GCA_022447885.1 Candidatus Poseidoniales archaeon
TGCGGCTGTTGCACCATTCCACCCGCGACCTGTTGCTGCTACGGGCTGCGCCTGCGCCTGAGGTGCCACAGCCTGCACCTGTTGCTCCGCGGGAGCCTGTTCCACCTCATCCTCGTCCTCATCGTCGTAGTACTCGTCGTCGTATCGGCGCCGACGGCGTTGGATGAGGGCGACCATGGAGATGATGAAGATCATGAACAGCAGGCCGACAGCCGCGGCGACGATCGGCAGGCCTGCTTCAGGGATGACATAGCCGAAGACGACGAATTCGTCTGGCTCTTCGACCGGAATATCGAGCACCATGAGCACCGAGTGTCCCCACACCTGCTCTCCGTCTCCATCGTGCACGGTCATCAGCATCGGGTTAAGCGGGGAATCGTCCGGAGCTGTCAGTTCGCAATCCCACCTCAACACTCTCGGATTTTCCGCGCTCGCGGCTGGGATGACCAGGATCCACCCCCCCGCCACCTCCGGCTGGCTGCAGGTGACGCTCCAGAGGGATGCATCGTCGAACTTGAACTTCAACTCCTCCGTGAACGAGGAGTGGCTGGTGACATTCACCTTGAACAGCATCCTCTGGCCTGGAGAGATCGGTTTGGAGGCATCGAGCGAGTGCTCGAACGCGAGGTCCCTGTGCCAGGCGACGGCGACAGTGAGGGTGCGCACCACCACCTGCGGCTCACCCGCCTCGTCAGCCCCCCCTTCCAGGGTGAAGTTGAACGCGATCTGCGTGCCGACCGGCACATCCCTGCCGATGGTGATGATCGCCACCAGCGACAGGTCTCTCTGCGGAGGCAGCGGGGTAGCCATCCACTCACCGAGATTCATGGTCAGGCCACCGTTCGAGATGGTCGCGTGCACGCCTGGGTGCAGGATGTCAGCGGTAACCCTGATGCGCAGTTCCCCATCGTAGGCGTTCCCGTCGTTGCGCACGCTAAAACCGAGCACGTGCATGCTGTCCGTCCGCACGTTGAGGTGCGACTCCTCGAGTTCGGTGAGCCACGGACGCACCACCCGCTTGGTGAGGATCTCGAAGGCATGGGAGTTGTCGCTCTGGTTGTTGTCGCTGCCCTCCATCGGCGCGATGCTCACGGTCAGTTCGAACGACTGGCTGGCATCCTCGCTTCCCGGGACTTGGATCACGACATCGAACTGGGCGACATGCAATCCCTCGTATTCCGGGCTGAGCGAGATGGGTCCGGACAGATTCACCCCTTCCAGCAGCAACCACCAGCTCCACCCCAGAGGGAGTCCTGATACCGACACGACCACGTGATCAGGCCCGTTGCCGCCGTTCTCGACCTCGAACCGGAAGGCGGTGTTGCCAGACGGCTCGACCTCGGTGGGGATGTCGATGGGTGTCAATATCAGGTCGTGGTTCATCACCACCCTGACGCCGCTGAACGAGGTGCTGGCAGCCTCGTATCCCGAGATCTGGCTGATGGCGGTTGGCAGCAGGATGGGGGCCGGGTCGCCAGCTTGTGCATTGAGAGGGGCGGTGACGGTCACCATCAGTTGGCCGCTCTCACCCGAGCGGACCACAAGCGTGGTCATCATCGGTAGCGAGATGTTCCAGCCACGCATCCCTGATTCCTCGAGGGTGAACGCGAACGTGTCCTGACTCGATGCATTGTTCCACACGGTGAATGGCACCTCGACTGATTCACCCGGATCCACCAACCAACCCCCGACCGGAATGTTGCTTGGGTCGACACCGACCGAAGCATCGGAGACCATCGAGGCTGTCAGGTTGAGCCGTATTGAGTCCGTCACGCTGGAGTCCGCCTGGCTGGTGGCGATGAGGTCGATGACGGCTTGCTGACCGGGAAGTGCGCTCGCCGGGATGCTCGCAGCCAGCAGCACGGTCGCAGTCATCAGGGGTGGGAGGGTGACGCTCGTCTGCTGGTTGCCGGAGATGGTGAAACTCCAGTTGTCCCAGGTGATGATGTCGGCGGCGGTGAGGACGAAGGTGTCGGAACCGTCACCGGCGTTGGTCAGGTTGACGGAGAACTCGCAGGTGTCACCCGGCAGACAGTAGAAGGAAGAGGCAGAAGGCTGCCATTCAGGGATGTAATCGGGGTCCACGATGGTGGTCACCTGCACCGAGGCGGTCGTGGGTTGGTTCTGCTGTGAAGTGACAGTGACGGTCGCCGTCTGCGAACCGGTGGGGGCGCCCGCTGCTGGTTGGATCTGCACGCGGAAGTTGAGGCTCTGCCCCGGGTCGAGTTCCAGCGCCATTCCTGGCAGGATGGTCGAGCCGGACATGTGCACGAACTGGGAGTCCCAGCCAGCGGGAAGCCCGGATACTGTTGGCAGGAACTCATCTGTGAGATTCCCGTCATTGGTGATTGTCAACTGATGGTCCGACCAGTGACCTCGCCGTGCATGGCCGTCGAGACCCTTGCTCAGGCTGACACCGAACTCCTCCGGCCAGACGACCTCGTCGTAGACGAACACAATATCCTCAACCCAGTATCCAGCACCATGGTTGGTTGCGTCGGAGAGGAAGCGCATGCGGAACTGCGTCTGGAAGGAGAGCAGGTTCGCCGGCACGGCGAATCCAGGTGTCATGAATCCCCCGCTGGGGCTATTCACATCGTTGCTGATCACCCAACTGGTTCCGTCCGTCAGGTCGTCGTCCGGTGAGCCTGTGAATGACAACCCTCCTCCATGGGTGTTGCTCCATCCCCCCGCTCCTCCCCATTCGATGAGGATTCCATCGTTGGCGTCACCGACCGACCCTGTGTAGAAGAATCCGAGTTTAGGATAGGTGTTAGGGTTCGGGTGAGCGTTGCGGAGGTCCAGCACCGGGCTGGTCAAGGATTTGTCCCAACTCGCACCATATGTGCTGCTGCTACCGGCGGTGCCGACATGGAATGCCTCTCCACTCAAGGTGGCAGCGCTGTCCACCATCCAGTTGGGGTCGAATGACCACAGGCCTTGGCTGTCACAGTTGTCGTACAGCTGGCCGATGGTGAGGTGGCGTGAGCGAGCGTCATTGCCGGTGTTGTCGTCAGTAGGATGCAGAGTGGTGGCGATCAACGTGTGATTCCCGCCGTAATGTGGGACCCAGACATGCGATACCGTGGCGGAATCCGAGGCAGCGATCGAGGGCACGTTCACAGAGGTGTTGAGGATCTCGAAGTCCTGGTATTCATTGTGCTGCACCACGATACGCAGCGCGAATCCCCCTGACGCGGTGTTGCCTTGATTGCTGATGGTGACTGAAATGCGTTGTGATTTGTTCAGCATCCCATCGATGACATAGAGGTCAACGGGGCGGGTGAATCCGGCCCCGGAGGGGTCATGACTGGAGAGCAGACGGTACTTCGACTCGTCAGAGGACGAAGTGTATTCGAGGTCGAATCCGGAGGGGTAGACATCGATTCCACTCGCCCTGCCCACTGTATGGTCAACTCCCGTTTCGGCGAGTTCAGGAACAACTGCAGACCATGAGGCGAACAGCATCAGCGCCGCGAACAGGGCGGCACGGGCAAGGGGGACACAGCGCATACTGACCTTACGAACCGGAGTTCTATCTTTATCAACGAATTGGTCGGCCAAGGGGAATCTATGATTCACCTAGGCCGTTTCTTCAGCATGCTCTGACGCTTCCGCCAGTGCAGCATCCCGACCTCGCTTCTCCGCCTTCTCCTTCAGCCGGCTGCCGTAGTAGAATCCCAGTGGTAGCAGAAGCACCAGGGAGAGGCATCCGAGCAACGCCGTGAGCGACCAGAATCCCTCGGTGACCGGGTCCAGCTTGAACGGTTCGATGTCCAATAAGTCGTGATTGACGACAGTCATGGTCACCGTGACGTCAGCAGGGTCGATGTCGTTGTCAGCTCGCAGAACGATGCGCCAGGTGACGGTGTTGTCAGCGGCGGCGATCATCTTCTCGACCTCCACCCGCGCCACAGTTTCATTCACTGCTCTGAGTGAGCCGATTCCGGAGAGCGGCAGCTCGTCGTCGAGCAGCCCGCGCAGACGTGTCAACCCCTCATCATCCGGGGTGGCAGTGTGGGTGAAGGAGAGGTCGCAGGTGTTGACGATCTCGAAGTCGTCATTGGGGGCGAGGCAGTTGAACATGCCCGACTCCCATTTGACCAACGCAGGATGACTCCACCACCGCTGCCCTCCTGAGGTGACCTCGAGTTCCCCATCCGCAGACATTCCTTCGACGCTGAAGTTAACCCAGGTGAATGCTCCAGTCACCTCTGCGATGAACACCACTGTTCCATCTCCCGAGTCCTGCTGCGCCAGTTGTACATCCAGTTCCTCGTTACTCGTGGTGTAGAGATAGTACTCAGAATCGAGACTGGCCGAGTAGACAGCATAACCGAGCACGATGATGAGAGTCAATCCGAGGCCAATGAGGGTGCGCAACATGTTCGGATTACGCGCAATCGACTTCTGCATCGATCTCTTCGACCCCTTGAATCTGCTTCAATCTATGCTCTTAGTCACGTGGATTGGATGATTCGTGGTTGACTCGATTTCTCATCAGGTTAAGCGCCCCCCTAAGGGGGCGCATCAGCGTTAAATACCGAGTGTGGGTCGCCATCGACGCTCGGTGTCCATATGACCACGTTCCACGACGTTCCCGCCGACCTGCTCATCCCCGCGCTCGCCGAGCGACTGGTGGAGGCCGGAGCTGTGAGCAGGCCGGAATGGGCCGACCATGTGAAGACCGGAGTCCACCGTGAGCGGCCCCCTGAACACTCCGATTGGTGGGAGGTCCGCGCTGCCGCTATTCTGCGCAAGATCGGCCTGCTGGGTCCTGTTGGAGTCAACCATCTCGCTCAGGCTTTCGGGGGCTCGCGCGACCGTGGCGCCAATCCCGACCGTTAGCGTGCGGGGAGTCGCCAAATCATTCGCAGCCTACTGCAACAACTCGAGCCTGCGGGCTTGATCTACCAGCAGATGAACGCACCTGCGACTGTGAAGCTCGGACGTAACCTGACCAGCGAGGGGCACCGGCTTCTCGATCAGGTCGCCAGCGCCGTTCGGCCGCAGGCGGAGGAACTGTACGCGGGCTTGGGGAAGTACTGAACGCTGGTGATTCGAGGTGATCATGAGCATGTCCTCCGATGATGAACTGGCTCATCTGCGCGACGCGCGCAAGCAGGAACTCGTCGAGGAGATCCAGCGTCAGGCGGAAGCACAGGTGGAGGCGGAGGAACAGCAGGCGGAGGCTCAACAGGAGGTGGAGCACCTCACTGAGTTGATGCGCACCATCCTGACGCCCGACGCCCGGCAGCGACTTGCACGCGTCGAACTCGCATACCCGGAACTCGCACTCATTGTCAAGCAGCATCTGGCTGCGTTGTCGGGTGAGGAAAGGATTGCAGTTCCAGTTGATGATGAGATGTTGAAGCGCATCTTGGCTGGGCTGTCGGATGACCGACGCGAGACTTCGATCCGCAGACTCTGAGGTGAATGAGATGGCACGACACAAACCGAATGCGAAGAAGAAGCGTCTGATGAAGGTGACCAATCGAAACCGCCGGGTTCCTGTCTGGGTGATGCTCAAGACCGCTCGCAAGACCACCACGCACCCGAAGCGGCACACTTGGAGACGCAGCAAACTGCAGAGGTGAGCATGAATGGCAGAACTAAAGTTGTTCCATGGCACGCGCCATTACACGATCCCCCTCCGGGCAGCCTGGCACGTTCCACGTACCAAGCGCGCTGCACGAGCGATCACCGAGGTGAGGAATTTCGTTTCCCGGCACATGAAGGTGCAGGATGACGAGCAGATCTGGATCGAGGAGGCCATCAATCACACCATCTGGAGTCGTGGCATCCAGAAACCCCCACGCAGGATCCACATCGTGGTCACCCGTGAGGAAGGCTTCCCCATTGAAGTGAAGCTGGACGTGGACAAGTATGCAGGGAGCTGAGCAGCATGGGGAACATCAGACCGTCATTCATCAAGATCCGCGCCATCCGGCTTGTGGAGGAGTTCCCCGACCAGTTCTATCCGACTGAAGAGAATCCTCTGTGCAACTGTGGAGAGTTGCATCGATGTGCGAAATGCAATCACGAGATGGCCTACGAGGAGGACAGGGAGCAGTGCACCGCCATGATCCCAAACGCCAAGGGGAATAAGCAGAAGCAGGGCAAGCACAAAGTGTT
>JAKUTA010000078.1 GCA_022447885.1 Candidatus Poseidoniales archaeon
TTCGAGTCCCAGCGAGGTCTCATCGACGTCCCACGCCTCGAAGGCGGCGGAGTCCACCTCCATGCGGATCATCGCCACGTGGCTCGGGTCGACGACCCTGATCTCGAGGTGGTTGTCCTTGAAGTTGAAGCGTGCTTCTTCGACAAGGACAGACAGGATGTCGATCATCATCCTGAAAGTGTCCTGTCGGGCTGTTATGTTCAGCATCGTGGTTCCCTTCCCCGCAACGTCCACCGCTCCCCGGAGGGGGCTCTAAAGGGTTAGTGTCGCGTATTCGTCTGCCTTCGCAGCCGTCCTGCCCCCGCCGCCCGTCGTCCCCTCCAGCCACGATTCACCACGGTAACCGGAATCGTGCGGAAACGAGCTCTTGGTTCTCCGTCGTCGTTCGGCGCATCACCCATCATAGCGAACCGATTGAAGTCGGGAGGCGGCTCGCCGACTCCCAGTTCATGAGCGATTGTCGCCGTTCCTGCGGGAACGGCGATGCGCCGACCGAAAACGACGGAGGTTCAGTACTCGCGCCATCCATGTCTGCATTCTGCGCAGGTGAGGAAGCGGGTCTCCGGTTCGTCGGAGGCGCGGGTCTGCTTGAGTTCGGCGTAGACGCTGTCGCCCTCACACTTCGGGCAGAGGTAGGAGCCGTTGGTGAGCACACCATGGTACTGGTCGGCGTCATCGATGGTCTCTCTCAGGTGTTTCAGGTCGCTCGCCTCGGCCTTGGACTTGGCTTCGCTGAGGTCGATTCGCTCGCCGCTCTCCAGCATGATATCCGTTTTCGTCTCCCCCATGTAGTCACAGCGACCGTTGGGACAGAGGATGATTCCCTTCTCATCTGGGAAAGCGAGCGTTCCACACTCCGGACAGAACATACGGGCAGCCGTTGAATTGCACCTTATGAAAGGTATGCTCCCCCGAATTCCGATGAAGCGATGAATCAATGGTGCCACGTGCATCCATAACACTGTTTTTCGCCCCCACCGAGACCCCCCTCCCCCCTTTTCAATGGGGGGCCGTCTGGGATGCCCATGCGCCTCTGCTGGGACTGGCGGCTCGCCCGTGTGTTCGACGACGCCGGAGAGATCGTCGACGAATCGGTATGGGGTGGCAGGAGAGGTGTGGGAGCGGTCGCCGACCGTCTCGAGCGCCTCTCGTCAGGCAGGATGAGCGACGAGGCGAGGGTGCTGGCACAGCGGTTCCCGGAGGCGGAGCCGTGCGCAGTGCACGATCTGGCCGAGGGTGACTGGCCGGAGCTCGCGCTCGAGGAGTCGGAACTGTTGGGACGGGCCGCCGTGCAGTTGGCGCGCTCGGGTGTGGCGGCGGCGGCCGGCGATGCTGACCGGAGGTTGGAGCATCTGGTGCGCGCGGCCGGTGAACTGCGCGCCGCGTGGGGCACGCTCGAGGCGAGGGTCGTCGAGTGGGCCGGGTTGTTCCTGCCGGCGCTCGACCTGGATGCGGCGCGCGATGCCATGCCGCAAGCGGTGGCGGATGCGGATTCACTCGAAGCCGCCGCCACCAGCCTTGGGACCGAGGCTGCCGACGTGGTTGTCCCTGCTGCCGAATGGAAGGCGCTCAACGGATGGGCACAGGGTGTCGTTGATGCCAGTGCTCGACTCGAAGCGGTGGAACAGGCTGTCCGCGAATTATCGACTTCCCACCTTCCTTCCACTTCCGCGTTGATCGGACCGTTGCTCGCCGCCCGCCTGTGCACCTCCGCGCACGGGCGGCAGCGACTGGCTCGCCTGCCTGCGGGAACCATCCAGGTGCTCGGGGCGGAGAAGGCGTTCTTCATGCACTTGAGGAGCGGCATCCCGCCTCCCAAACATGGTCATCTGTTCCAGCATCCATGGGTCAATCGCTCACCCCGCTGGGTGCGTGGCAAGGTGGCCCGCATGCTCTCGGGCAAGGTGGCGATCGCCTCGCGGCTCGACGCCTTCGATGGCGAGCCATGGGGTGCGGACGAGGCAGCGGCGCTCGAGCGGCAGGTACAGGCGATCCGAGAGCGTCATCCGCGGCCGCCGCGGCGCAACTGAGTGGAGGGAGAGGGATGGCCAGAGGAGGCCGCTCGGCAAGGGTTGCCGACCTGTCGTGGGCGGTGCGCACGGAGGGGCGCAGCCTGTGGAGCCGCAACGCGGTTCCCGGAGTGGCAGTGCGCGGCGAGCGACTCAAGCGTCGGCGCGGCGAGGAGTGGCGGCAGTGGAGCCCGCGCAGGTCGAAACTGGCTGCAGGGCTGCTGAGGTCGAAAGGTGACAAGGGGTCCCTGCTGCCTGAGCCTGGAACCACCACGCTCTACCTCGGAGCAGGGCATGGCACGACCATCTCGTACCTGCACGACCATCTTTGCGGAGCGCAGAACGAACGTGGCGGCTGCATAGTCGCCGTGGACATCTCACCTCGCTGCATGCGCGACCTCGTGCGCTTGGCGGAGGTCCGACCGGGACTGGTGCCCGTGCTCGCGGACGCGCGCCACCACGAGGCGATCGCTCCCTTCCTCCCCGCGCGCGTTCGCTGGCTGTTCCAGGATGTCTCACAGGCGGGTCAAGTCGACATGCACATCGCCGCAGCACAACGATTCCTCGCGCCGAACGGCCTCTCCCTGCTCTCGCTCAAGAGCGCTTCCGAGCGCAGCGAGCACGGTGGCCGGGGCGTACCCCGCGACCATTACGACCACGCGCGGGCAGCGCTCACCGATGCCGGAGCGGAGGTGCTCGAGGTGATCGAACTGACTGGATGGGAGGAGCAGCACGCGCTCATCGTCTCGCGCATGCCCGAGGAGTGGGGGAAGACATGAACGGGTTCACCGCGAGCCGTTCGACTTATCATCGCGGGGAAGAGCAGCGATTCGGGTGATCGGATGGAGATGACACCAGCGCGCGGCAGGCGATGGGCAGCGCGGCTGCTGGCGCTGTCCGTGTCGCTCTGCCTGCTGGTGGCAGGTTGCCTCGGAGGGGAGAGCCCGCACGTGTTCAACGGCGAGGAGCCGAATGTCGGTGGTACCGCCTACCGGTTCACGCTCATCGACCAGGACAACGAGAACTGGTCGCTCTCAGATGCCGAGGGGAAGGTGGTCGTGCTCACCTTCATGTTCACCCGCTGTCCCGATGTCTGCCTCGCAGTGACAGCCTCCATGCTGTGGGTTCAGAACAACCTCGACGAGGCGGATCGCGAGCAGGTGCAGTTCGTGTCTGTGACTGTTGATCCGTGGTCTGACACATCCGAGGTGATGCGTGAATACAGCTCCTCCAGAGGGGCGGAATGGCCTCATCTCACGGTGGCGAATGCAGGTGCTGGGGGGGATTCGGAGCAGAACTATACGATTCTGGAGTCCATCTGGGGCCAGTACGGCGTCGGCCTGGAGATGTACGGCATCGGGGATGACACGGACTACCTCATCGAACACGCCCTGCCCACCTACATCCTCGACCGCACACTTGAGAAACGGGTGGTATGGCCAGGATCCGAGTGGGATCCGCAGTTGTTCAAGCAGGACGTCGAGTACCTTCTCCAGGAGTGACATCTCCCGGGACTGTGGTCGGAGGGTCACGCTCCGCGCGCGCAAGGGCTATCGAGGTTGCACCGCACCTGTCCAACATGCCCGAACTCCCGGAGGTGGAGGTCTGCCGACAGGCGCTCGACGAATTCTTCGCCGGGCGCGAGGTCGTAGCGGTCGAGATATCTGACATCTGGGCCGCCCAACTTGGAAAGGCGGGCATCGACTTCGGTCGCCGAGCGCCGTTGAAGGCGGGTGCTGACGGGTCGCAGGGACTCGTCGGACGCACAGTCGAGCGGGTCGGTCGCAAGGGGAAGTTCTACTGGTTCGAACTCGCCCCTCCCAGTTCCCCATGTGAGAGCACCATCAGTGTCGTCGAAGGCCATCTGCGCATGACGGGTGGCTGGTGGCTGAAGCCGGCAGGGGCTGACTGGCCACAGGACGAGCGGTTCGCCAACGGCTTTCCAGACAACTACTGCCACGCGCGCATCCTGCTCGATGACGGCAGCGAAGCCGTCTACCGCGACGTGCGCCGCTTCGGGACCCTGAAACTGCATACCGAAGAGCAGCATAGCCAGCGACTCGCCGTCTGGGGGCTCGATCCGCTGGGCACCACCTGGCGCTTCAAGCGCTTCCTGCAGGCGGTGTCCGGAAGCCGACGAGAACTGAAGTCGCTGCTGCTCGACCAGTCCCGCGTCGCCGGGCTGGGAAACATCTACGTCTCCGAGATATGCCATCTGGCGCGAATCGACCCGCGCCGCAGGTCCGACACGCTCGGAGAAGACGAGTGGCGCCGCATCTTCGATGCGACCGCCCCGCTACTGCGCGAGAGCGCGCGCGTGGGAGGGACGCGCCTGACCACCCTGGACGACCTGACCTACATCCACGAGCCGCAGCTGCACCTGGACAACTTCGAGGTCAGGCTGCGGGTCTACAGACGGGATGGGGAACGATGCATGCGCAGAGGATGTTCGGGAGAGATCGAGCGAGCGGTGCAGCAGAATCGCTCCACATTCCTCTGCCCGATGTGCCAGTCCTAGCCGGCCTGGACAACCGGGGCAGCGTCGCGAGCGTCTTCGAGCAGAGCTCGAGATGCCACCAATGGATGCGAAATTTCCCCTGGTGTGCCCCGCAACACCTGCTATCACTACCTACATCGGCATCCGGAAGAGTGTGGCCAAACAGGCGTTTCATTCCAAAATCCGGCAGTTTCGATTAAATACCCGAGGAGAAGCGGAAAGCGCTCGCATTGTGCGGGGATGGATGAAAAAATGGGAATAGATTGGAAAGATGGAATGGCGGAGTTCTGGGGCAGCGCAGTGCTGACCTGGCTCGTGATTGGTGGAAGCGTCGGTGACGGCTGGATAGAGTGGGGCATGGTGCTCGCAGTCTGTTGGGCAGCCTTCAAAGGGGCGCACATCCTTCCGGTGCTGACTGCTGGATCAATGTTCAACAGTCAGGACTGGGAAGGTGGAATGACGAAGATTGGCTGGCAGGTGGGAGGTGCCATCGGTGTCGGAGTTTTGGCTGCGATAACCGGTGGAGACGGAGTGCCGTACCCTGAGCTGGCCGAGTTCAACACGGACATCGGTCACTGGCTGACCATGCTCATCGGTGGTGGGCTCGTGTACATGGTGTGGAGTAACTGTGACCTCGATGACCTGAAGGGTCTCGGTGTCGCTGCCTTCGCAGTGGGCATGGCCACCGTGGCAGGCATGGCGCTCACTGGTGGTGCCGATCTCGGGACGAACCTGAGCAGCCTCATCAGCGGCGGCTCGTTCCACTTCGACGGATTCGCGATGTTCCTTGCCAACACGATCGTGGCAGGCTTGGGAGCAGTCCTCGCAGTCAAGGTCAATGAGTCGCTCTGAGAAGGGAACCACTCAGCGTAACAGAGGATATCCAACAGCGAGCGGGGGGGCGGCAACGCCCCTCCGCCCGCCAATTCGAGTCTTGCTCCAAACTACGATAGTTTGGATGATCGTGTGAAAACCACTGCGGTGTATTTGGGAACACTTGCTGCGAACAGGCGCACCGGCGGTTCTGAAAATACCCTGAAACGGGTTGAAATCGCAGAACACGGTAGGAATCATTGATAAGTCGTCTTGGAAACACGAACACAATCCCCATAGGCTATGAGGATAACACAAAAGGAGGTAATGAAAAATATGGACCAAAAGAGAGCATTGACTGAACTGGTGGGCAGCTTGGCTGTCGTTTACTTCGCGATAGGTGACGGCGGAGCGATGGCGACTGGACTTGTACTAGCCATCTTCATGATGGCGATGGGTGGGACGATCCTGCCCATGTTCACCTTGGCACGGATGGCTACCGGCAGAGATAGCACGGAGGAGGGAGCATTGGACTTCCTCATGCAGTTGCTGGGCGGCATCATCGCAAGCAGCGTCGCAGACGTGGACGCCATATTCGCCGACTACGATTCGGAACCTGGCAATGAGGTCACGATCCTCAAGGCGATGACCCTGGCCAACCAGCTAACGATCAACCTGACCCAGAATCCGGATCTCCCGAATCCGAGCGGTGGGCTGCTCTTCAATGCCTGCCTGCTCACGGCTGAAACGGATGCGGGTTCGCTGGGTGACGCTCTAACCCTGGCGTTGGACTAT